>JAPOYR010000004.1:300000-445156 GCA_026706485.1 Chloroflexota bacterium
AGAACCTCTTCTACTCGATGCAGAGCATGGCGCGGTTCGCCATGCTGTCCGGGGCGCTGCGCGCGCTGGCCATCGACCTGAGTCGCATCGCCAATGATTTCCGGCTGCTGGCGTCGGGTCCCCGCACCGGCATCTCCGAGCTGCGGCTGCCCGCGCTCCAGCCGGGGTCGTCGATCATGCCCGGCAAGGTCAATCCGGTCATGGCCGAGTGCCTGAACATGGTCTGCTTCCACGTGTTCGGCAACGACGCCGCCGTCCAATGGGCCGCCGAAGCCGGGCAGCTCGAGCTCAACGTGATGATGCCCTGCATCGCCTACAACCTCTGCCAGTCCATCGAGGTCCTGACGAACGTGACGCGGGCGTTCGACACCCGCGCCGTCCGCGGGTTGGAGGTGGACGACCGGATGCTGCGCTACTGGCTGGAGCGGAACACCATGCTGGCGACCGCGCTCGCGCCGCGCATCGGCTATGCGGCCGCCGCCGAGATCGCCAAGGAGGCCGTCGCCACGGGCGAGGGCGTGCCGGAGGTCGCGGCGCGGCTGACCGACATCCCACCCGATGAACTTGCCGAAGCGCTGGACCCCACGCCCATGACCGAGGCCGGCGTGCGCGCGGGCGGCGGTGGAGGCGGCTAACAGCCGTCCGCCACGCCGATCGGCAATCGCTCGCCGCGGACAAGGTGGCCCCGCGCGCCGAGTGGGATCGGTCCGTATGCAGGCGATCCCCGAAAATCATTCGAAAAATTGTCGCGGCGAACGCCGCATCCCGTGGTACTGTTTGCGCAGTGTCGGGTTCCGCGTGGAACCTGCAACGTTGGATTCTTGGCTGCGACCGCGGAGTGTGCGGCGGGCAAGGTTGGCGGATCAGGCGAGCGTCGCATGAGTTCCGCGGAAGGTTTAGCTGGATGAATATCTTTGTGGGCAATCTGCCCTTCGTGACCACCGATGACGAGCTTCATGAGCTCTTCGCACGATACGGCGAGATCACCCGAGCCACGGTGATCAAGGACCGCGTGACCGGAAAGTCACGCGGTTTTGGCTTCGTCGAGATGATGGACGACGAGATGGCTCGTCAGGCGATCGAGGCCCTCAACGGCTCCGACCTGATGGGTCGCGCGCTGACCGTCAACGAGGCGCGCCCGCGCGAGTCTCGCCCGCGTAGTGGTGGTGGCGGCTACGGCGGCGGTGGCGGTGGCTACGGCGGCGGTGGTGGCGGCTACGGCGGCGGCGGAGGCGGACGCTACTAGACCGCTCGCGTCCGGCGCGGCGCGGTCAGCTCCGCGTCTAACTCTCCAGAATCTCTCGCAGGCTCGCAGCGACGATCGCGAGATCGTCTTCGCTGAGTGTGTTCGTCTGGAACGCGAGTTCCACGCCTTCGACACGCGCCCAGATCGGCGGGTGACATTCGCTGAGGGCCGTGGCGACGCTTTCGGCCGTGTGCGCGCCACCCGAGTCGAACGTGACCGCGGCCCGTCCCATGTCCGTGTCCACTCGCACCGTCATTCCCGGCGCGCCGGCGAGCTGCTCGACCAGGGCGTGGGCGCGCGCGTTGCTGGCGTCGCGGACGGCTTCGTAACCGCCACTGCGCCACTCCCGCAGTGCCTCGATCACGGCGACGGCTTCCGCGCGATCCAGCTTGAAGCCGCGGCCAAATGCGTTGCCGCCGTGCAGCTCGAAGCCGATGAAGCCCTGCAACGCCGCCGCGCGGATCAGATCGCGGCGGCCGCACAGCAAGCCGGTGGAATTCGGCGCGCCGAAGTACTTCGCCCCAAAGCCGATCAGGTCGGCGCCGGTGCTCACGACCTCATTCATCATCTGCGGAGGGTTGACGCTGCCGGCGGCGTCCACGATCACCGGAATGCCCCGCGCGTGCGCCATCGGGATGGCGTCGGACAGGAGCACGCTGCCGCCCCGTCCGTCATACGACGCTACGAAGAACGCCGCCGCCGTGTCGTCCGTGAGCGAAGCCTCGAAGTCCCGCGGCTCGACCACCACCAGCTGCGCCCCCGCCACACTCGGCATGCGGTCGTACTCATTGCGCTGGGGTGACTGGATAACGACCTTGTTGCGCATGCCGGTCGTGTCGGGAAGCTGGGCGATGAGCTCCTGGTCGTCGCCGGCCATGCACGCGGCGGTGCCGAGCGCCATGGCCGCGGCGCAACCGGAGGTCGGGTAGGCCGCTTCGCAGCCCAGGATCTCTGCCGCCAACTCGCCCACGCGCGTCAGCAGGGCGTCCAAATCGACGAATGACGCGTTGGCGGATTCCATGGCCGCCAGCACGCGCGGAGAAAGCCGCGACCCACCCAGCACCGTCTGATTGCCGCGGGCGTTGACCACCCGCTCCAGCCCCAATTCGGCATAAACGTCGGCTGTCACAGAGTCGTTGGGCGTCATGGTGGCTCGATTCGAGTGGTGCGTCGGCCACCGGCGATGGTAGGCGATTGCGGGGCGGCGTGACACCGCGCGCCGGACGGCGGAACATGGGCAACCACCAGTTGCGGACAGGAAGGTTGAGCCATGCCGACGCCTTCCGGCGGCAGACCGGCCGTGCGGTCGATGGGCGGCATGGTGGCGTCGGCGCAGCCGCTGGCCACCATCGCCGGCGTGCGGATGCTCATGACCGGCGGCAACGCCTTCGACGCGGCCGTGGCGACGGCGGCGGCGCTGGGCGTGGCGGAGCCCTATATGTCCGGCCTCGCCGGCATGGGCGTGGCCTGCTGCTACGTGGCCCGCGAGCGGCGCGTGCGCGCGCTCGACTTCGTGCCGCCGGTGCCGCGCCGCCTCGAGACGGACGCCCGGCGCGGGAAAGACCTGGCAAACGCCGCCCAGACGGCGGGCACGCCCGGCAACCTGGCCGGATGGTGGGAGTTGCTGAGCCGTTACGGCAGCAAGTCGCCCGCGGAGGTGCTGCAGCCCGCCATCGAGCTCGCGCGCGAGGGCTATCCGCTCTCGCCATTCGCCATCGAGTTCCTGGAGGTTTGCATCGAGCGCCACGCGGCCCAAACCGAGTGGCTGGACGTGTTCACGCCGGATCGCGTCGTGCCACCTGCCGGCTCGGTGCTGCGGCAACCCGACCTGGCGGCAACGCTGGAGCAAATCGCCGTCGACGGACCGGGCGCCCTCTACGACGGCCCGCTCGGTGCGGCGCTGGCGCGCCACGTGCAATCGAAGGGCGGATGGATCGGCGCGGACGACCTGCGCGAGGTTCAGCCCCGCTGGACCGAGCCGTTGGCCGCCCCATTCAGGGGCGCCCAGTTGCACACGCCGCCGCCGACCAGCGAGGGCATCCAGATGCTGCTCACGCTGCGAATCCTCGAAGACGATTTGCAAGCCGACGACGAGCCGTCATACCTGGACGCGCTGGTGCGGGCGATCCGGGTGGCCGCAACGGCCCGAATCCGGCACACGAATGCGCCGCGCGACGAGCTCATGGATTTGCTCACCGACGCCGCCGTGGCGCGCACTCGCGCCGAAGCCGTCACTGCCCGTTCAAGCCGGACCAGCAACCGGGGCGAGATCCACCCGCCGCAGCACACCACGGCGCTGGCAACCGGCGACGCGCACGGAAACCTGGTCTGCCTGACGCAGAGCCTGGGCGGCAAGTTCGGCTCGGGCCTCGTGGTGCCGGGCACGGGCATCGTCTTGAACAACCTGCTGGATTGGGGCGACCGCGACCCGACCAGCCCCAACCATTTGTCCGGCGGCCGGCCGCTATCCCTGCCCCTCGCGCCAACGATCGTCACTCGAGGGGGCGAGCCGCGGTTGGCCCTTGGCACCCCGGGCAGCTACACGATCTGCCAGGCGCAGGCCCAAGTGCTGGTCGGCATGCTGGCCGGTGGCCTGGACGTGCAGTCGGCGATCGAGGCGACACGCCTGCACGCGCACGACGGCGATCTGGTCACGATCGAATCCCGTGCCAGGCCGGCTGTGGTCGAGGCGCTGCGCGGGCGCGGTCACCGCATGGAAACGGTCGAGACGTTCGACCAGGCCATGGGCGGCATGCAAGGCGTCGCGCGGTCCGCGGCCGGGTGGCTGGAAGGTGGCGCCGACCCGCGGCGCGAGGGCTACGCCCTCGGCGTGTGAGCCCTACCCGTGGTGGTGGGCGGACTCGGCGTAGTGCTCGGCCAGCACGTCGCCGCCGAAGTCGTTGGTGAAGTCGCGCCACACCGAGTGAACGTGGTTCGCGCCGTCCTGGGTGTTGTCGTATTCGATCAGAAAGGTTGACCCAACCACGGCGTAGTAGTGGCCGTGTCCCCGCTCCTGGGGGCCGGCCCAGGCGAATGTGACGGCGTCCAGGCCGGCGCCTTCGATGTCGCGCCAGGCGTTGGCGGCCATCTCGCCGGCCGAGCGGTCGACGTAGTGCCGGATGAGGCGCACGAGCTGCTCGCGCGGCGCCTGGGCCATGTCGCCCAGGGCAAGACCTTGGGGCGCCATGCCGGGCTGGATCGCCCGATAGTTCTTGGTGAGGATGTCGTCGGGCGCCTGCGGATCGACCACGGCGATGCGGCGCTGGTCGGGCGTGAGCTGCTCGAGCAGGCCGCGCGCCAGGTCCTCTTCCGCCGACAAAATGCGCAGGCCCTTCTCTGGCCCGTGACGCACCTCGGCCGGATTGGCGCCGAAGAACAGCGGCACGCACGCCAGATGCGCTTCCGCCACCACGGTGATGTGGGTCAGGAGGTGATGGCCGCACACGCGCCAGGACCAGCGGTCGTCGCCGGGTTGGCCGAACACGCTGAGGTGGTATTCCTCCGGATCGCGGAGCCACCGCACGGATAGGCCCTGCAGGCGCTCCCACTCGTCGAGGATGGTCTCCAGCGCCATGATCTGCTGGGCTTGGCGCCAGCCGCGCGGGCTCAGCCCCGTGGCCACCAGGTCCAGGGCCGCGGCCCGCTGATCGGGCTGCATGGCATTGAGCGATAGGCCGTTCCTCGGCACAGGCGTGTAGTGCCAGACAAAGCGCTCGTCCCCGACGAACGGAAACATGGCCTCCGCCCGTTGCGAAGCGTCGAGCGATTCCAGGAATCCCCGCGCCGCCGCCGTCATCGCCGACGCCGCCTGCGGCGCGTACGACGTCACGGCGGCCGCCGCCGTCATAGCTCGGCGGCGGGAACCACCGGACGGCCCTGGCGAACCTCGGCCAGCACGCGCGCCATTTCGATGGCGGCAAGTGCTGCGTCGCCGCCGCGATTGCCGGCACGCGATCCGCTGCGGTCCACGGCCTGCGCCAGCGTCTCGGCGGTCACGACGCCGTAAATCACGGGCGTTCCGGTATCCAGCGCGGCGCGGGCGATGCCCCGGGCCGATTCCTGGGCCACGTGGTCGTAGTGGGTGGTCTCGCCGCGAATGATGCACCCCAGGCACACCACGACGTCCACGTCGCGCGAGGCGATGAGCTCGCGCGCCGTAATCGGCAGCTCCATGGCCCCCGGCACCCACGCGACGATCACGTCCTCGTCGGCCACGCCGTGCCGTCGCAGCTCACGTTGGCAGGCGCGGAGCAGGTGCGAGGTGAAGAACTCGTTGAATCGGGCGGCGACGATGCCCACCGAAAGCCCCGCACCGTCCATGAGCGGCTCGATGACTTCGCCGTCGGTCAGCGCCGGGTCGTGATCAGACGCCATGGCCCATTCGCTGTCGTTTGGTTTCCAGGTACCGCTGATTATGCTCCCCCGGCTCGACGCTGAGTGGGATCTGCTCGACTACGTGGAGCCCGTAGGCGCGAAACCCCTCGGTCTTCTTGGGATTGTTGGTGAGGAGGCGCAGCTCGCGCAGGCCAAGGTCACGCAGGATTTGGGCGCCGACGCCGTAGTCGCGCAGGTCCACGGCGAATCCGAGATGGTGGTTGGCTTCCACGGTGTCCAGGCCGTCATCCTGGAGCTGATAGGCGTGCAGCTTGTTGGCGAGCCCGATCCCCCGTCCCTCCTGGCGCATGTAGAGCACGACGCCGCGGCCTTCCGCCTCGATGCGCCGCGTGGCGGCGGCGAGCTGATCGCCGCAGTCGCACCGCAGCGAGCCGAACGCGTCGCCGGTGAGGCACTCGGAATGCACCCGCACCAGCGGCGGGCTTCCCCCGGCGACGGCGCCCTTGATCAGGGCCACGTGGTCCTCGTTCGTCGTGGTGTCGCGAAAGGCGATCGCGCGAAAGGTTCCGCCGGCCGTCGGCAGCGCCGCTTCCGCGCCGCGGATCACCACGCGCTCGTTGAGCCGGCGATAGCGCACGATCTCGCTAATCGCGATCGAGGGAATGTCGCGGCCTTTGAGGAGCTTCAGGGCGTCGTCGGGACGGGCAGCGCGACCCTCGGACGTGTGCAGCGCGGTGAGCACCGCCACCGGCGGCAACTCCGCCAGGCGCGCCAGGTCGATGGCGGCCTCCGTGTGACCGAAGCGCCGCAGCACGCCGCCGCTGCGGCCGCGAAGCGGCGCCACGTGGCCCGGCTTGCGAAACGCCGCCGCATCGCGTGTCGGATCGGCCAGGGCGCGGATGGTGCCCACCACGCCGGGCAGCGAGCCCGGCTGCGGCGCCTGGTCGGCAAGATCCACGGTTACGGTGAATGCAGCCGAGCGAGCGACGGGGTTGGCCTCCGCCTCGATCATGAGCGGAATGCCCAGCGCGTCGAGCCGCTCCGGCGCCACGGGCGTGTGCAGTTGGCCGGTGGTGAGGGCGCGAATCTCGGCCAGACTCGCCTCGGTGAGGGTTGAGCCGGCGGCGACGAGGTCCACGTCCGGCGGATCGCGGCCGTCGTCCACCACCGCAACGATCCCGCCGGCGGCGATCTGGCCGATTGCGGTCTCGATCTCGGTCCCGGTCATGCTTCCGTCTCCATGTCCAGGAGTCCCGACGCCTGGAGCTGCGAGCGGCTGAGCGAGGCCTCCTGCGGCATCACCGACATGGCGCGCTCCACGTACTTTGCCAGCACGTCCACCTCGAGGTTAGCGCGATATCCGACCTCGGCCGCCCCCAGCGTCACTAGCCCGCGGGTGTGGGGAATCAGCGTTACCCGGAATTCCTCGGTTGATGCATCGACCACGGTCAGGCTCACGCCGTCGAGGGCGACGAAGCCCTTGGGGACGACCTGGGCCGCGTGCTCGGGCGGCAGCGTGAAGGTCACCATCTCGCCGGCGCCGTCCCGCTCGCGGCTGACGATGGCGCAGGTCCCGTCCACGTGTCCCTGGACGATGTGCCCGCCGAATCGGCCGTCGGCGGGCAGTGAGCGCTCGACGTTCACGGCATCGCCGACGTCAAGCGAGCCCAGGTTCGTGCGGCGGAGCGTTTCCGGCACGACCTCGACCGTCATGCGTTCATGCTCGATCTGCACCGCCGTGAGACACACACCATTGAGCGCCACGCTGTCACCAATGGCCACGCCGTCGCCGAGCACCGGTGCGGCGACGACGAGTCGGTGCAGGCCCTGGCGGTTCGTGGTCTCGACCACTTCGCCCATTGCCTCGACGATGCCCGTGAACATGCGTCAGCCGCCCTCGGCTGCCGGGCGCCGACCATGCACCATGGTGTCCGGCCCGAGTCGACGCACGCTGGGGTCGTCGAGTGTCCACGGCAGGAAGCCGCCGGCCTCGGGCGGGGGATCCAGCGCCGGGACGCCGGGGCCCATCACGCACGGCGCGATGAACACGACGACTTCATCGACGAGGTCGGCGGCGACGAGCGCGCCGAGCAGGCGCGATCCGCCTTCCACCAGCACGTGGGCCAGGCCCCGCGCGCCCAGGGTCGCTAGCGCATCCGCCGGCTCGACCCGGCCCTCCGGTCCGCCGGCGACGCGCACGACCTCGGCGCCGGTGCGCTCAAGTCGAGCGCGGTCCGCGGCGGACTCGCGCGCGGTCATCACAAGGGTCGACCCGGCCTCTCCGAGCATGCGCGCATCGGATGCCAGCGAGGCTGCCGAGTCCATCACCACGCGCAGCGGTTGCCGTCCGTCGGCCGGCTCGGGTCGCACCGTGAGCCGCGGATCGTCGATGCGCGCAGTGGCCGATCCCACGACGACCGCGTCCACGCGGTCCCGCAGGCGGTGGGCTTCGGCCCTGGCCTCGGCGCCGGTAATCGATTCGCCTCCGCGCGGGCCGGCGATCTTGCCGTCGAGCGTCATTGCCCATTTTGCCGTGACGAATGGCCGGCCGCGGGTGATCAGGGTCGAGAACGGCGCGATGAGCGCGTCGGCCTCACGGTCGAGCAGCCCAACGTCCGTGGCGACGCCGCCGGCGGCCAGCGCCTCGAGGCCGCCTCCCGCTACGTGCGGATTCGGGTCTCGCGTACCCGCGACCACCCGGGCAATCCCCGCACGCTGGATGGCTTCCGTGCAGGGCGGGGTTCGCCCCACGTGATTGCAGGGCTCCAGCGTCACGACCAGCGTGCCGCCTCGGGCCTGATCGCCCGCTGCGGTGAGCGCATTGACCTCGGCGTGCGGTCCGCCGGGCGGAGCGGTCGCCCCCTCGCCGACCACGCGGTCGCCCTGCAGGACCACCGCGCCCACCGGCGGCAGGGGACTGGTGCGTCCGCGCACGGTGCGCGCGAGGTCGACGGCCCGGCGCATCGCCCGCGCCAGGGTCTCCTGGTCAATCGCGGGCGGCGTATGAACTCGTGTGATGGTCACCGACGAGATTTCCCCCTGCGATAGCCTTTTTTGCGAAGCCCTCCGTCATTCCCGCGAAGCCTGTCCCCGCGAAGGCGGGGAGCGGGAATCTACCGGTAACTGAACCTGTTAGCCCGTCCCACCAAGGAGTGCGACCGTTGCTCCGCGAATCGCCGATGTCTCGGGTCAACTATAGACGCGGCTCACGGTGATGTTGCGCACATGCCCGCCGAAGGCTCGTGTGGGACATTGCCGCGACGACACCGCAAGGCTGAGCGCCATTCCCATGCGAGACCACGTCCAGGCCCCGCAAGCCGCCGCGATCTTCGATTTCAACGGCACCCTCGTCACGGGCGAGGTGTGGCAGGCCATCGAGTCGTGGATGGGCGGACGCGGCGCGTGGAGACGGCGCAAGACGCGAATGATCGTGCGCCAGTTACCGGTCATCCTCGCGAGCAAGGTCGGCCTGGTGAGCGCCGATTTCATGGTGCGGCGCTGGATGCCGGCCGCGTGGGCGACGGTGCGCGGCATCGACGAGCGAGAGCTGGCCGCCCTCGTCCAGCATGCGTGGGAGACCATTTTTCGCCCGTCCATGCGCGAGCGAGTGGCCGAGATGGTGCGGCAGCACAAGGCTGACGGCTATTGCACCGCGCTTGTGTCCGCCACCTACGAGCCGTTCTTGGAGCCGGTCCGGGAGGCGCTCGGCTTTGACGTGGTCATTGGAACCCGGGTGGAGGTTGCCGCGGGCCAGGTCACGGGTCGGGTGATCGGCGACACGGTGACGGGCGCGGAGAAGGTGCGGCGGGTCATGGCCATGGGGCAGGACGCCGAGCGGCCGATTGACCTCGAGCGCAGCCTGGCCTACGCCGACACCGAGCGCGATCTCGACCTGCTGCAACTCGTCGGCCACCCGGTGGCGGTGTGGCCGAACGATCGCCTCCATCAAATTGCTCGGCGCCGGAAGTGGCCAATCGTGCGCGACGCGGGCTAACGAGTGGCCAAACATCCAGTCTCGGGACTCACCGGCAACATCGGCGCGGGCAAGTCGACGGTGGGCGCGATGCTGCGGGAGCTCGGGGCGCGAGTGATCGACTCCGACGCGACGGTTCGCACGTTGCTGGAGTCGGATGCGACGGTGCAGCGGCGAGTGCGAGAGGCGTTTCCGTCCGCCCAACGACCCGACGGCGGCATCGACCGCGCCGCGGTGGCGCGGGAGGTGTTTGCGGATCGCGAGAAGCTCACGCGCCTCCAGGACCTCTTGTACCCGGCCGTCGGCGAGGCGACCGACGCGCTGCTCGCCGAGGCCACCGACGCGCCCGCCACGTTCATCGAAGCCATTAACGTGGTCGAGGGACCGTCCGGTCTTCGCCTGGACGGACTCTGGCTCGTCGAGGCCGATCCGGCGGTGCTGGTCGAGCGCGTCGCCGCCAGCGGTCGACTCTCAGCGGCCGAGGTTCAGGCCCGCCTGGCCATGCAGGCCGGCCCCGAGGAGAAGGCCGAGGCATTCCGCCGCCTTCGTCCCGGGCGACCGATCGTGCGCCTCAACAACAACGGCTCGCTGGAAGAGCTGCGGACCCAGGTGACCGCCCGCTGGATCGACCTGCTGGCCGGCTAGTCGCGCCCGATTTCGCTGGGAGCGTTGTCGGGTTCGGTTTCCTCGGAGAGGCGGCTGCGCCATTTGCCCCGCATATAGAACAGCGACAGGATTTCCTGCGGCGAAAGTCCCTTGTTGGTCAGATCGCGGACTTCGCGGCGGATTCGATCGGATCGTTCGCGGGTGTCTTCCTGCCCCATCCTGTGGAACTCCCAAGCCTGGTCGGCGGCACAGCCAGCGCGGCCCGATATTAGGGCGGCGCGCCGAGCGCCAGCAAGTGACGGCCCCGCCGCCCGTCGCGCGCTCGAACTGGGCGGTTTCGGCCTAGTCCGACCACCCCAGCACGCGCGTCACGGCATCGAGGTCGGGGGGCGCCGCGATCGGGTCGTCGGACTCGCGCAGGGCCGTGTCCGGGTCTTTCAGGCCGGAACCGGTGAGCACGCACACGACACGCTCCGCCGAGGCCGGACCGCCCGCCCGTCGTTGTAGCAAGCCGGCGATCCCGGCGGCCGAAGCGGGTTCGACGAACACGCCCATCTCCTGGGCGAGCAGCCGATAGGCATCCGCGATCGCGGACTCGGGCACGGCTTCGATCGATCCGTCGGAGGCGTCGCGCGCCGCCGCCGCCTCGTCCCAGTTGGCCGGATTGCCGATGCGGATGGCCGACGCCTGGGTCACGGGGTCGTCGATGGGATGCCCGAGCACCATCGGCGCCGCGCCCTCGGCCTGGAATCCCCGGAGCACCGGGGTCTGCGTCGCCCGCCCGGCCTCCCGGTAGCCGACGAACCCACGCCAATAGGCCGCGATGTTTCCGGCATTGCCCACCGGCAGGTACAGCTCATCCGGCGCGTCGCCCAGCGCGTCCACGATCTCGAACGCCGCGGTCTTCTGCCCTTCCAGTCGATTCGGGTTGACCGAGTTGACGAGTTCCACGCCGTCGCGTTCGGCCAGCCGGCGCACGATGGTCAGTGCGTGATCGAACGTACCGGTCACGGCCACGACCCGCGCGCCGAACATCCGGGTCTGCGCCATTTTTCCCGAGGCGGTGGAGTCGTGCGGCACCACGCACACCGTCGTCACCCCGGCGCGCGCTCCGTAGGCGGCGGCCGAAGCGGCGGTGTTTCCGGTTGAGGCGCAAATGAGCGCGCGCGCGTCTGCCTCCAGCGCCTTGGCCACGGCAACGACCATGCCCCGGTCCTTGAAGGACCCGGTGGGGTTGCAGCCTTCGAGCTTGAGCCACACCTCGCGAATTCCGGTTCGGTCTTCCAGGACCGGCGCACGGACGAGCGGGGTGCCGCCCTCGCCGATGGTGAGGTCCGGGGCGCTGCCCATGAAGGGCAGAAACTCGAGGTAGCGTTCAATGACGCCCGCGGGGACGCTCAGCGTCATTCGAGCAGGTCTTCGATCCGGATCACGCTGGCGACCTCCGGCACCACGTCAAGCGCGATGATGCGCTGGATCGCGGGCCGCCAGTCGGCCTCGCGGGCGTCGTGCGTGAGCAGCACCAGCTCGGCGCGGCGCGCATCGGGATCCACTTCCTTCTGCAGCACCGAGGCGATGCTGATCGCGTGCTCGCCGCAGATGGCCGCGATGCGCGCCAGCACGCCGGGGCGGTCCTTGACCCAGAGGCGCAGGTAGTAGCGCGAGATCACGTCGTCCATCGGCACCACGCGCACCGGCCGGTCCAGGAGCACCGGAATCCGGTTGTGCGCCGCCCGGCGCATGTTGTGACCGAGGTCGATGAGGTCGGAGACGATGGCGCTCGACGTGGGCTCGGGACCGGCGCCGCGCCCCATGAACATCGCGCGTCCCACGAGGTCGCCCGAAATGCGCACGGCGTTGTAGACGCCCTCCACCTGCCCCAACAGAAAGTCGCGCTGGACCAGCGCCGGATGGACGCGGGCTTCGATCGTGTCGCCGCGTCGCTTGGCAATCGCCAGCAGCTTGATGCTGTACCCCAGTTCCGCGGCGTAGGTGAAGTCGGCCTTGGTGAGCTGCGAGATGCCTTCCCGAAATACGTCCGCCGGAGCGACGCGGCCGCGAAAGGCCAGCGTGGCCAGAATCGCCAGCTTGAAGGCCGTGTCGTGGCCCTCGACGTCGTTGGTCGGGTCCGGTTCGGCGTAGCCCAATTCCTGGGCCTCGGCCAGCGCGTCGACATAGCTCCGGCCGTGCTCGGCCATCTGGGAGAGGATGTAGTTGGTGGTGCCGTTGAGAATGGCGTGCACTTCCTCGATCTCGTTGGCCGCCAGGTCCTGCCGAAACGGGCCGATGAGCGGGATGCCGCCGCCGACGCTGGCCTCGAAGTAGAGATCGAGTCCGCGGTCGGCCGCAAGCTGCAAGAGATCGACCCCATGGGCGGCCATGACCTCCTTGTTGGCCGTGACGACGTGCTTGCCGGCTTCGAGCGCGCGGCGCAGGTATTGCTGCGCGGGCTCGACGCCGCCCAGGACTTCAACGATGACGTCGACATTGGGATCGTCGATCACGGCCGCCGCGTCGGTGGTCAGGCGATCGGGGGGAATCGAGGCGTCGCGCGGCTTGTTCGGATCGCGCACGAGTGCGCGCTGCACGGTGATCGGACGGCCCAGTTGCCGCTCGAGCATTTTGGCGCGCGCGTGAACGTGGCGCGCGACCGCCGAGCCGACGTTGCCAACGCCGAGGAGGCCGAGTCCTATCCCGCTGGACATTCGTGGCTCACCCTGGCCCGCACCACCCAGACGGGAGGCGGCAAGGGGCAGAATACCCGCCAGGTGTGGCGCTGGGCGTGCTATCGGCTCCCCGGCGTCCGGTTTCCCGCGCGGCGACCGGCGCCATTGGCCGTCAGGCGGTGGGCAAAGCGCAGTCCCACGTCGTTCGAGGGGTAGTACTGCTCGTCGTAGCCCGTAAGCACGAACCCCGCCGCTTGGAGCATGCGAATGGCGGGAAAGTTGCGGGCTTGCACAGTGGTGCACAGGGCACGACGACCGCTCGCGCGAGCCGCCTCGACCGCCGCCCGCGCCAGGCGCGTACCCAGTCCGCCCCTGCGGGCGCGCTGGCGAACCGCCAACATCCAGAGGGTGTCCACGGCCCGCGGCGCGTCGGGCACGACCAGGACGAAGCCATCGACGCCGCCGCCGGCCTCGGCCACGATCAGGGATCCCTGCTTCGGCTGCGGCGGATCGGCCGATCCGCCCCACAGCGGATCGCGCAGGGTGATGGTGCGGGGAAGACGCACCTGCACGAAACCCACCATCGACACGTCGGACTGGGCGCTCGTCTGCAACTGCCACACATGGTCGGTCTCGTAGGACACGTCCATGGCCCAGCACGCCGCCCAATCCGAAGCCGTGCCGGGTCGCACGACGACGCGCGGACCGGAATCGCGGCTGCGGGCGGGACGACGCAACGTGGCGTATTCGGGCTGCGGCGGGGGACGGGCGTTGTCGGCGGCCACGGTCCCCCAGGTCGAAACGGCACAGATGCAGATGGCCGATGGTACCCGGTGGCGGGGTGCTCCTGTGTTCGGAGCCCCGGCGAGGCTGAACGATGGCACCAGGACCAGAGGTGGTCTGATATTCTCCTCATCCACAGATCGGCAAATGAGTGGCACTACACGCAGGTGCCCTGGACATAGAATGGGAGCAAAGAATGCCAGACGATCAGGCAAGCCAGTCCTTCAGTCGAATGATCACCCAGCAATTGCCCCCGGAAACTAGAGAATTGTGGGCAGCAATGGCGGACTACTTCGATCGAGACGGTCCCGAAGCGGTCAAGAACTACCTCGATGCCGAAAAAGACCGACGTGAAGGCAGGGTGAGAAGCCAGCTAGAGCAGTTTGAAGGAAGCTAGTGTCGATGGCACGCGGATTCAGAGTTCAATGTGTTGAAATCGAGGGATTCAAGGGATTTGCGTCACCCCAGGTAGTTGACTTCAAGGGTCGCCATGTGTTCCTGCTCGGGCAGAATGGCAACGGAAAATCCAGCATTGTGGAGGCCATTCGTTGGGGGCTCTTTGGCTCGGCATTTCGACCAAACGAAGTAGTAAGCAATCAGCACTATTCCGGAGATTGCCGCGTCACAGTCACGCTAGAGCGTGATCGCCAACTCTGGACACTTCAACGCACATTGAATCTAGGCGCTCGCGGCACTAGTGATCCTGTACTCACTGACCAACATGGCAAGCGTCGCAATATAAGAGAGATTATGCCTCAACTCGACTCTGTGGATGCTGGTGAGGGTACGCATGTCATATTCGCGGCTCAGTCGGCACCTCTCCGTCGGCAACCGGAGGATCTCAATCCATTCGAAAAGACCGTCCTCAACTATCTCGGCCTAACGCACCCGCGGGGTTTGCTAAGTAACATTCAAGAGTTCTTGGTGGATCAATCGGAGGCTGAGCAAGATCTAGCCGAAGAACTTACGGAGGCTCGCGAGAGTCTGGATGGGCAGATAGCGGAAGAGCAGACTCGCATGAGCCAGATCATGAATGCTCCGCCTTGGGGCAATGAGCTTTCCCCATCAATGGCGGTTTCAGAACAGAAAGTTCGGCGTTTCATCGAAGACGTTACCGGTGAATCGCCGAGCGACGAACTGGATGGGGCGTCATTGGGCGCTTTGGTCGATAGCGCAGCACAGTCGCTCGACGAGCGGCGCACTCACGACCAAGGGAATCTGGAGCAAGAGCGAGATGAGATAGCTGCTCAGAGGGGTGCCCTGGAAGCGTTGCGTGAGCTGCGGGCTGAGATGAGAATGCAGGAGTCTGTAGTCGAGAAGACGCAGGCGGACTTGGAGTCGATCTTCGATGGTCTGACGCCCGTGGAGCTCAGATGCAAGCTAGAGCGTGCAAAAGACGCGGCCTCAACGGAATCGATAACGGGGCGCATCGTGCGCGATGCACTAGATTTGATCCGTCGCGGCGATGCGGCAGAAACCCTTTGCCCAGTATGTAGTACTCATCACGACCGAGAAGCTCTCGAGTTTGCTCTGCAGGGCACGATCCAGAACTCCAATGAAGCGGTGATGTCATCGGTTGCCACACTTGAGTCTCGGGTTGCACAGTCTGAATCACTACAAGCGCGGCTTCAGGAACAAGAGTCTCGGTGCAATTCGCTGATGGATGATGTGAGCGCTGCCACGAGCGATCTTCATGCCGAAGATAGAGTCAAACTAGATAAGACACGCGACATTGGAGCGATTATCGCTAGCTATCTGGAGCGAGATTCGGAGATCGAAGGGCAGATCGAAAACCAAGACTCATGGTTCGAGCTGAAAGCGGCTCAACTAAACAGGCTTGAAGAAGAGAGTCGATTCCACCAAATCCAGACGCATCTGAACCGCTTGCAGAGAGAAAGACGGGAACTTACTAGAGTTATCGGATCTTATGGAGAGCTCGTCGCATTGGGAGAGTCGGTTCGTGCAATTGAAGAAGTTGTCAAATCTCGGCTAAGGGAGAAACTGGCGCAAAGCGTCCCTCGTGTGTCGGAGTTGCTTTCCAAGGCTTTCGGCGCACTAACGCAGCATCCATGGTATGACCGACTGATAATTGCCGAGTCCACACTTCCGCGACTGCAACTGCGGGTTTCCAGTAGTCAAGACTCGAATGGTAGAGAAGACCCGACGGGTGTGTTGAACGGGCAGGCAGAGAGTGCACTGCACCTCGTGCCGTATTTCGCGTTCAGCCAGACCGAGGATACTCCAACTGAAGTCTACCTCGTTATGCTAGACGATCCCACTCGAGCATTGGATACAGCGCACATAAGGATCCTGGTCGATCGACTTCAAGAACTTGGACGTAACGTGCAACTTATCGTTGCCTCACAAGAGACGGAGCGCCTTGGGGAGATGATACCGGAGGCATTTGATCAAGATAGCTACGCAATAATTGAGCCGGCAAATTGGTCGCCCAGCAGCGGGCCAAGCCTGGCAATCAGGTATGGATGACGTATCCAATAACAAGGCTACGGATTGCATTGAGGATTTGCGCCTGAGTGTTTCTCCGTCCGAATTCGGCTATAAGGTTCAGGCACTGGCCGCACATGTACTCTTGAGGTTGGAGTTCCAAGTCGAACAGGTCAATAGGTCAGGTCATCCAGATATCGTGGCGACCAGCGGTATGGAGACCATGTACTTTGAGATTGAGGCCCAGGTCGGGCGCCCACGGCGGCGAAAGTTGACCAAAGAAGACTTTAGGTCACTGACCGAGGTTCCCGGTAGTGTTGGATACTTTGCGCTAGCCATTCGCTTTCCCACGCCACGGTGGGTGGTGGTTCCTGCCGATCGCCTGAAACGCCGAGATGCATGTTCGAATGTGTTGTTGGAAGCGTTGAGCGATCCAGAGTTCTCTAAGGCGTGGACATCGGCGTATATTGAATTGCTGAGACAGCAGTGTGGGCGGATTAGGCGGGCGTCGTTCGCGACGCTACGTGGAAGAGCATTGGCGGGACGCGGCTTGTAGACCCAGACAACACGCTAGCGGTCCTGGCACGGACGTCACGGAATAACCGCTCCGCGTGGTGTAATCGGGCTGCGTTGGGGACGGACGTTGTCGGCGGCCACGGTCCCCCAGGTCGAAACGGCACAGATGCAGATGGCCGATGGTACCCGGTGCCGCGACCCGCCAATGTCATGTCGACCCAGCAATGTTGTATCGACCCCCATGTCATTTCGAGCGAAGCGAGATATCAAAGGGACGGGGAACACGCACAACGTCCGTAGATTCCTCACTTCGTTCGGAATGACGGTTTGGGGGATTCGGAACGACGATTCGGGTGCGACTCCAAGTGATCGACGACCGCCAGCGCGGCTAGGCCCCACCCCGCTCGCGCAGCTCGGTCGACGAGATGTCGACCCCAACCTCCGAAGCGGGAATGGCCTCGAACATTTCGGCGGCGGACGGCGGCGCCCGCAAGTCATCGAGTCGTAACAGCCGTTCGCCCACGCGCCGCTCGGCCACATGAAAGCGGGCGCCCAGCTCACGCAACTCCGTCAAGGCCTGCGCCAGCGCCTCCGCGCCGCCGTAGTAGCGGGGCTCCAGGATGCGGGCCGCGGTGTCCGCGCCCACCGCGAACGCGGCGCCGGGCAGCAGGCGGGCTTTTTCGACGAATGTCGGCGCGCGCGTGAGCACCACCGGCGCTCGACCGCGAAACTGCGGGAGCCGCGCGTCGAGCTCGGCGGCGGTGAGCGCCGGCTTGTCGACGTTCGTGATGGAGATTTCGTAGGCCACATTCCCGGACGCGCGGCGGCGGGCGGCTTCCAGCAGCGCGGCGTGGCCCTCGTGCAGCGGGTTGAACGACCCGGGCACCACGGCGCCGGGCACCGCTCCTCCCGCGCTCACGCGGCAGTCAATGTGATCGACCGTGGCCCAGGGCTGCTCACCGCCCGCGATGACGTCCCGATAGTGCGCCAGCACGGTCGCGCCTGTCTGCAAGCGCTCATCCGAATGCAGCTCGATGTCGAATCCGCCGCCGACCATGGCCTCAGCCAGGGTGCCCAGAATGACGTGCTCGGCAATCGCCTCCTCTTCCGCCCGCGTGCGAGCGCTCTTGCGCAGCCGGACCCTCGCTTCCCAGCACTGAAAGCCGTCGACGACGGCGACGTGGATCCGGTGTGAGCCCTGGCGCTCGCGGTCGGTGACCAGGGCGGCCGTGGCGCCGAGCCCAAGCACCGGCGCATGGGGCGTCTCACGAAGCCGCAGCGCCCGCTCATACATGGCCCGCGCAAGCTCGCGCGAGGTTTCCGCCGAGCAGCGCGACGCCGGCTCCGCCCCAAGCAACTCCGTTAACGCGCGGCGTCCGTATGGCACCTGCGCCTCCAACACCGTGCGCGACGCGCCGGGACGGGTCAGCAGGCGTGGAATGACGCCGGATCCGCCGCCGGCGACCGCCAGCGCCACCATGGCTCGCGACGAGCGAATTGCGGCCACGGCCGCCTCCACCGCAGCGTCCGTGCTAGCCGACGTCCACGTAGACGCGGCCATCGGCGACGCGAGCGGGGTAGGTCCTCACGCGGGCGCGCTCGGACGCGTGGAGCGAGCGGCCGGTGCACAGGTCGTATTGCCAGCCATGCCAGGGACAGCGAAGCACGCGTGAATCCGGGTCGAGCACGATGGGCGCGCCGGCCCTGGCGGCGATGACGTGATGTCCCAGCGTGCCGCTCGATAGCCGCGCGCCTTGGTGGGCGCAGGTGTCTCGCAGGGCGTAGACCTCGTCGCCCCAGCGCACCACCACGATGGCGTGGCGTCCAACCTGCACGCGGCGTGCGCGGCGCTCGCCAAAGTCGGCGAGCGCCCCCACGTCATGCGCGGTCGAAGTCATAGAACGCCGCCGCGTTGCCGGACATGATCCCCTCGCGCACGTCGTCCGGAACGATGGACGGCACTGCCCGGTCGGGCGCGTCGAAGTCCCAGTGTGGGTAGTCGGTGGCGAACATCAGAAAGTCGTCGCGCCCGATCATGTCCATAATTTGCAAAAGGTGGCGCGGGTCGTCCGGCTCCTCCATCGGCTGCGTGGTGGCCCGGAAATGCTCCCGGATGTACTCGCTGGGCAGCTTCTTGAGCCACGGGACCTCGTCCCGCAGCCCCTTGTAGTTCTTGTCGAAGCGCCACATCAGCGCCGGCAGCCAGGCGAACCCGCCCTCGACCAGCGCCACGCGCAGGTCGGGAAAGCTCTCGAACACGCCCTCGGCCACGAGGCTGAGCACCTGGGCCTCGAAGGCCTGCGGCATGCCCGTGTGGTCCTCGATGTAGAACGACGGCCAGCCGGTGGCGGTGATGGGGCCGGGGTTGCCACCGAAGTGAATCCCCAGCGGCAGTCCCATGTCGCTGGCCGCGGCGAGGATGGGACGGTATCGCCGCCGGCCGTAGGGCTCGACGGCGCGGACGATCAGGAGCACCTGCACGAATCGCGGGTCCCGACCGGCGCGGCGGATCTCGGCGGCGGCCGCGTCGGGGTCCTCGACGTTGACGACGATCGATCCACGCCAGCGGGGGTCGTGGTCCAGCCAGCGCGCGGCCGTCAGCTCGTTCACCGCGCGCGAGAGGTCGTTGGCGAAATCGAGATTGCGCAGCGACGACGCGACATACAGCGGGTTCAGAATGGCGGCGTCGATGCCCCAGCCGTCCAGCAGCTGGTCGCGGGCGAAGTCCGGATCGCCGCCGGGCAAGCAGCCGCTGGGCGGGAACGAGTCGCGGCGCGCCGCATTCTCATAGAGGCGCGGGTAAATGTTGCCCCCCGGTCCCTCGAATCCGGATTGCTCGATGTAGGCATGCCAGCGCGTCGCCAGGAACGGCAGCAGCTCGTCGATCGAGTTGACGTAGTTGTGGACATCGGCGTCGATGAGCTTGAGTGGCGTCTTGGCCTGGTGGTCCGTGCGGGCTTCAGCTTCAGGTAGCGCGGTGGTGACCATGGCGGGCCTCCTTGCCCCCGATGGTGAGCGCGGGCGGCGAGGTAGTCAAGACTCGTCGTGCATCGACCACCTTGTGCCCACTTCTGCGTGGCCCGGCAACTGCGGGAATTTAGGCGCCGGCGTGGATTGCCTTGTGTCAGACAGACGGCACATCCGCCGCTTCCGCTGCGCCAGCCAACGCGGCGTCCAGCGTGGCCAGCGGCGCATCGTGTCGTCGCGCGAGAGCCAGATACACGGCGTCGTACACCGACAGGCGATGGGTCCGAGCGAGGGCGAGCACCTGATCGAGGTCTGGCTCCGCGGCAGTCTGGATCGGCAGCTCCGCCAGACCCGCCAGCCGGTCATGCACCCGGTCCGCGGCGATTCGGCCTCTCCGCTCGGCCGTCAGCAGCACGTTGCGCACCTCCAGGTGCCAGAGCGGCGGGACCAGACCGCCGCTCTCCTCGATCAGCGCGAGCGCCGCGTCCGCGCGTGGCTCGCGCCCGTCATCCAAGAGCCAGGCCGCAGCCACGGACGCGTCCAAGATCAGCGCCGTCACGAGCGGTGGCCTTCGTGGCGGGCAGCCAGGATTTCCGCGGTGGACATCTCAATGCGCGGCCAACGGGCGCGACGCCGCCGGAAGCGGTCCACCGCCGCCTTGAACTCCGCGCGCTCCTGTACTTCGGCTGGTATCAGGTGCGCCACTCGCCGTCCATGGCGAGTGATCGCGATCGACTCGCCGTGCTCCACGCTGCGCAGCAACTCCGCCAGCCGCGCCTTGGCCTCGGTGGCTGCAACTTCACGCATGGGCTTCCGTTTCAACCAGTGAATATAACCAGTCAATTATTCCACACGTCGCCCAAGCAGTCGGGCAGAGTTCGGCTATGCCAATCCGTAGATCACACCGTATTTGCGGGAAAGGTGGTCCATCAGGGCGTCGACGCCGATCGGCGCGCCCGTGACCCGCTGCATCAGCTCAGCGGCCGTGAACACGCGGCCGTGGCGGTAGATCGAGTGCCGCAGCCAGTCGTGCAGCGTCGTCAGGTCGCCGCGGCGGATGCGTTCGGGCAGGTACGGCAGCGCGCGTTGAGCCGCGGCGAAGACCTGGGCGCTGATGAGGTTGCCCAGCGTGTAGCCCTGGAAACAGCCGCCGATGGTGCCGTGGAACCAATGCACGTCCTGCAGCACGCCGTCGCGGTCGTCCGGCGGCTCGACGCCCAGGTCGCGGGCGTAGCGGGCGCGCCAGGTCTCGGGCAGGTCGCGCACCTCCAGCCGCCCGTCGAGCAGCTCCAGCTCCAGGTCGAAGCGCAGCATCACGTGCAGGTTGTAGGTGACCTCGTCGGCATCCGTGCGAATCAGCGATGGCTGCACGTAGTTGATCGCGGGGTAGAACACGTCCAGCGGAATCGATCCAAGTTGCTGCGGAAACGTCGCCTGCAGGTGCGCGTACTGCCCTTCCCAGAATTCCAGGCCGCGTCCCACGAAGTTCTCCCAAAGCCGCGATTGGCTCTCGTGCATGCCGTTGGAGGCGCCGTCCCCCAGCGGCGTGCCCTCGAAAGCCGGATCGACGCCCAGCTCGTAGAGCGCGTGGCCGGCCTCGTGCATGGCGCTGAAGAGGTGCTCGCCGAGGAAGTGCTCGTCGGCCCGCACGGTGATGCGCACGTCGTCCGAGGCGAAGGTGGTCATGAAGGGATGCGCCGTGTCGTCGATGCGCCCGCGGTCGAAGTCGAAGCCCATCAGCGCGACCACGTGGCGGGCAAAATCGCGCTGGGCGCTGATCGGGAAGTGCTGGCGCACGGCGGAATCGTCATTCGCATCTGCGGCGGCGATCCGCTGTAGCAGCGGCACCAACCGCGCGCGCAGCTCCGCGAAGAGGACCGAAATCTCGCCTGCGGTCATGCCCGGGTCCTGGCGGTCGATCAGCGGATCGGCCACATGCTCCGCGTTTGGCGTGTAGCTCGATAGCTGCCGGCTGAGGTCCAGCGTGCGTTCGAGCACGGGCCGGACGGCCGCAAAGTCGTCGGCGGGCCGTGCCTTGATCCAAGCGGCATACGAGGCCGCCGCGTGCTCCTCGAGCGCGGCGGCGAATTCGGCCGGCACGCGCACGTCGCGGTCGTAGTCGCGCCGCGTGACGCGGATCAGCGCGGCGTCGGGATGCTCCGGCGGCAAGCTGTCGGCATATGGCTGCAAGTCGTCGAGCAACGATCCGATGGCGGCGTCGGTGAATGCCGTATGCGCCAGCCGTTCCAGCGTGGCGATGTGCCGGCCGCGGGACGCCGCGCCCTTCGGGGGCATGTAGGTGGTCTGGTCCCAGTGCAGCACCGCCGCCGCCGCGCGCAGGTCGCCGACTTCGCGCAGCCGCCGGCGCAGCTCGTCAAGCTTTCGGTTCAAAGGTCCTCTCCTCCGTCATTCCCTCAGGTCCGTCATTCCCGCGAAGGCGGGAATCCACCCCGCCAGGACCCCGGCCGAAACCCCCAGCAACCGACTCCGTCATTCCGAGCAACGCGAGGAATCTAAGGCGCGCGGAGCCTGCACCAACGCCCTTGGATTCCTCACTGCGTTCGGAATGACAGGTCTCCTCTTCCCTCACCTGGCGGGAGCATCGGCCGCGTGGCTGTCCGCGGGCGAAAACGCGCGGGCGATCGCCGGCCACGGGTCATCCTTGATGACCTCCGCCGTGAACGGGTCGGTGACGCAAATCGACACCGCGCCGGCCTTCAGCGCCGCCGTCTCGTCGTCGTCGGTCCCGGGACCGTCGAATATCCTGCCGTATTCCACGCGGACGGTGATCTGATCGCCGTCGACAATCGGATCCTCCGTCGGGCGAAGACCCGCGAACAACGTGAACGGCGCCGGCCGCGTGAGCCATACCGGCTCCGTGGCCGCGAATCCCTTGGGCGTGTTGATGTTTACCAGCAGCGGCTGTCGCAGCACGCCGTGCGCATGGGCCGCGGCGACGAATCGCGCCACCCCGGCGGCGATGGCCCGCTTGTCCTCCGGCGATTGCGGGGTGTGGGATATGGCGATGCCGGTGAACCCGCGATCGAGCGCCACGCGCGCCGCGCCCATGGTCCCCGAGCTCACATAGCCCTGCACGCCCGTGTTCCAGCCGGGATTGATGCCGGACACGATCACGTCCGGCTCGCCATCGAACCCGATGGCGCATCCCAGGGCCGCCAGGTTGGCCGGCGAAGCGTCCGCCGTGAAACCGGGAACATTCGTGCAGATGCCGTCCGGCGGCTCGGCGCGCTGCAAATGGAACTCGGGCGTGAGCGCAACGGACATCCCGGCGCCGCTGTAGTTGCGGTCCGGTGAGTAGACGCGCACCTCGCCCAGCGGCTCCAGCGCCTCCGCCAGCGCCCACAGTCCGCGGTCCTGGATGCCGTCGTCGTTCACGACCAGGATTCTCATGTCGCCGGTCCAAGGGTTTGCCCACACTGCCGGGCGCACAATAGCCGACCGCTAGAGCACAGGCTTACGAACTCGCTCCCAATCACTCCTAGGCCGGACTCGACGCTTCACCGCGAAGCAGCTGGAGGTCGCACAGCCGGCGGTAGTGGTCGTTGCGCTCGTAGAGCTCATCGTGCCGCCCGGCGTCCCGCACGCGCCCGTCGTCGAGGAAGACGATGCGGTCGGCTTGACGCACCGTGGCGAGCCGGTGCGCGATCACGAGCGTGGTGCGCCCGGCGGACGCCCGCTCCAGACCCTGCTGCACCAGCCACTCGGACTCGGCGTCGAGCGACGAGGTGGCCTCATCCAGGATCAAGATCCGCGGGTCGCCCACGATGGCCCGAGCAATGGCGATGCGCTGCACCTGTCCGCCCGACAGCCGCACCCCGCGCTCGCCGATGTTGGTGTCGTAGCCGTGCTCCAGGGCGGTGATGAAATCGTCGGCGTTGGCCAGCACCGCGGCCCGGCGGATATCGGCCTCGGTAACGGTCTCGCGACCGAGCGAAATGTTCTGCGACACCGAGCCGTCGAACAGCGTGGCGTCCTGAAACACCACGCCGATGCCCTGGCGCACCGACGTCGCGCTGGCCTGCCTGATGTCCTGCCCGTCGATGGCAATTTGGCCCGCGCGCGGCTGGTAGAACTTGAGCAACAGGCTGATGAGCGTGGATTTGCCGGCGCCGCTCGGTCCGACCAGGGCCACCCGCTCACCGGGCGAGGCGCCGAACGTCACCCGGTGTAGCACGTCGTCGTCGCCGTAGGAAAACTCGACATTCTCGACCTCGAGTTCTCCTCCCGACACATCCAATGCGCGGTCGGCCGCATCGTCGAGCTCTCGCGGGGTGTCCAGGAATCCGAACACCCGGCGAGCGGTGCCGAGCACAACCTGGATTTGGACGAAGTCGTTCAACGTATTTCTCACCGGTCCTCCGACTTGCAGCAGGTATTGCCCCGAGGCCACCAGGAAGCCGACCGCCACCGTTCCGGCCACGACCGCGTCGGCCAGCAACGCCCAGATCGCGATCAACGCCGCCCAGTAGGCCAGGTGCGACATCTGCCCCAGGCTCTCGAGCAGCGCCACCCGAACGCGCGCCCGCCACAAACCACGGGTCTCGGTATCGAGCCGTTCGCCCGCCCACCCTTGCCGGTTGAAGGCCTTCACGTCGCGGGCGCCGCCAACCAACTCCGTCATCACCGCCGTGAGACGCCCCATCGCACCCTGCACCCGCGCGCCGGCTGCCTGCGTCCGTCCCCTGACGCGGGTCGCCATCAGCGCGTGAATCGGCAGCGTCGCCACGGCGATCAGCCCGAGCCGCCAGTCGATGGCGAACATGATGACCAGGTACCCGGGCATCCGCAGCGCCTGCGCGAACAGCACCGATCCGGCGTGCAGGTAGACGGTGGAGATCACGGCCGCGTCGGCCGTGAGGTGCGACACGATGTCGCCCGTCCGTCGCCCGCGGAGAGCGCCGATGGGAATGCGCTGCGCCTGTCGCAGGATGTCTTGGCGCATGCGTGACATCGCGCCCTCGGCCGCCCGCGTGTGGGCCCAATGCCCGAATACGGCGGCGATTCCGAGTCCGACGCCGCAGCCGGCGATCCCGAGCAGCGTGGGGATCAGCAGGCCGCGGTCTTGCTTACCGAACACGTCATCGATGAGGACGTGCAGCAGCCAGGGGCGCGTGATCATCACGGCGGAATTCCCCGCGGTCACCGCCGCGGCAATCGCGTAGTCGAGACGCGACCCGCGCAGATACGCCCACAGGCGTGAGGCGATCGCCCAATCGGACAACGCTCGCGGCGCGTCCACGCTCGGCGCCGAGGCGATCACGGCGTGTACGCCCTGCTAACGATATCCGCCCGCGCCTCGGTGATCGGTTGCATCTGCCGGTCGCACAGCTCGCGGTAGAGGCCGCAGCGGGCATAGAGCTCGCCGTGCCGTCCGACGTCCAGCACGCGGCCTTCGTCGAGCACGACGACCTGGTCCGCCTGGTGCACCGTGGACAGCCGGTGGGCGATCACCAGCGTCGTGCGGCCCTCGCGCGCGCGTTCCAGGCCCCGCAACACCAGGTGCTCGGCTTCGGCGTCGAGCGCAGACGTGGCTTCGTCGAGCACCAGTACGCGCGGATCGCCGGCGATGGCGCGCGCAATGGCGATGCGCTGGGCCTGGCCGCCGGACAGGCGGAGACCCCGCTCACCGACCTGGGTGCCGAATCCGTCGCGCGTGGCCTCGATGAAGTCGGTCGCGGCGGCGGTGGCGGCCGCCTGGGCACCCTCGCGCTGGCCGATGCCATCGCGTCCGAACCTGATGTTCTCGGCAATGGACCCGTGAAAGAGCACCGGATCCTGGAACACGACGCCCACGTGCCGACGCGTCTCCGTCGCGCTTGCGGCGCCAATTTCCTGCCCGTCAAGCCGAATTTCACCGGCGCTTGGCTGGAGGAACCGCAGCAGCAGGTTGACGACGGTCGACTTTCCGGCGCCGCTCGGGCCCACGATCGCCGTCGTCGAGCCGCCCGGAACCCGAAACGACACGTCCGTCAGCACCGGCGTCCCGGGCATGTATGCCGCGCTGACGCCGCGAAACTCGACATCGCCGCGGGTCGCGGTCAACGGCTTGCCGTCGCCGGCGTCGTCCTCCGCCGGCGTGTCCAGAAAATCGAAGAGTCGCCGCGCGGCGCCGACCGCGTGCAAGAGGTCGACGTACGCCATGGTCATCGGGGTCACCTCTCGGTTGAGCCATGAGAGATACCCCGCCAGGGCCAGCGCAAATCCGATCGTCACCTCGCCGCCGAAGATCGGCTCCGCCAGCACGAGGAAGATCGAGGCATAGGCGATCCAGAAGATGGTCGTGGTCACCCAGGTCCAGCCGCGGACGAATCCCTGATACACGCGCGCATCGCGCAACTCACGGAGCAGTCGCCGCAGGCGTTCCAGCGACCACGCCTGGCGATTGAAGGCGCGGATGTCGCGCATGCCGGCGATCAGTTCGGTGGCCAGGCCGCCCAGCTCGCCGGTGGCGTTTTGGACGCGCTGCGCCGAGCGCACGTGGTGCCCCTGGCGGAGCCGCGGCAGCAGCATGTACACGGGCACCAGCACCGCGGCGAGCACCCCGAAGCGCCAGTCGATCACCGCCACGACGATGACGATCCCGAGCACCGAAATGGCGGCGGAAAGTCCTCGGCCATAGGCGCGCTCGTAGGCCTCGGCGATGGCGGCCGAGTCGGCGGTGAAGTGGGTCACCGTGTCGCCCGTGCGATGCCCTCGAAAGTAGGCCAGCGGCAGGCGCAGCACCTGGTCCATCAGCGCGCGACGCAGGACGTTGGCGGCCTGCTCGCCCGCGCTCGTGAAGAGGTAGTTGGCGGCGACGTAGCCAGCCGACCCCGCAATGGCCAGCGCGCCGATGGCGATGAGCAGCGGCGGCAGCAGGCTCAGGTCGCCGCCGATGGCGACGTCGTCAACCAGGGCCTTGATGAGCAGCGGCGTCGGCAGCTCCGCGCCGACGGTCACCAGCGAGGCCAGCACGGCGCCCACCTGCGCTCGCCAGTGCGGGCGCAGATAGGACGCCATGCGGCGAGCCGTGCGAAGCACGTTCACAGGCTGCTGGCTCATCGTCCTCGGTGACTGCCCTCCTCGACCCGCCGGCGAGTCTGGCCGACCGCCAGGCCCGAAACAGGTCTCACTAGCGCTGGGGCAATTCCGGACGCACAGTCACCGCCGCTAGCCGGCGGCATCGAAGCCGAGGGTGTCGTGCGCGCGCGACGCGACGACGGGCTGTACGGCGTCCAGGAAGGCGTCCAGGGACATGCCTTTGAGGTCCTCGCCGGTGCGCAGACGCACGGACACATGGCCCGCGGCGATGTCACGGTCGCCGGCGATCAGCATATAGGGCGCCTTTTGCAGCTGCGCGTCGCGGATCTTGCGATTCATGCGCTCGGACCGCGCGTCCAGCTCCGCGCGCAGGCCCGCGGCCCGCAGTTGCTCGACCACGCCCTGGCCGTATTCCGCGTGCCGGTCGGCGATGGGGATCACCACGGCCTGCACGGGCGAGAGCCAAACCGGGAACGCCCCGGCGAAGTGCTCGATGAGGATCGCCGTGAAGCGCTCGATCGTCCCCATGATGGCGCGGTGGACCATCACCGGGCGCTCGCGGCTGCCGTCGGCGGCCTCGTAGGTGATGTCGAACCGCTCCGGCAGATTGAAATCAACCTGGATCGTCGTCAGTTGCCACGTGCGCCCGATGGCGTCGACCAGATGTACGTCGATCTTGGGTCCGTAGAAAGCCGCCTCGCCCGGCACGCGGCGGAACGGGAGGCCGTGGCGGTTCAACGCCTCGACCAGTCCCTGCTCGGCCAGCTCCCACAGCTCGTCGTCCCCGGCGTATTTGTCGCGGTCGTCGTCGGCTCGGACGCTCACGTCGATGGCGTAGTCCGAAAACCCGAACGTGCCGAGAATCATCTGGGTCAGGTCGATGACGCCGCTGACCTCGTCCACGAACTGGTCCCGGCGGCAGAAGATGTGGGCGTCGTCCTGCGTCATGCCGCGCACGCGCAGCGCCCCGTGCAGCGTACCCGAGCGCTCGTAACGGTAGACCGACCCAAGCTCGCCCAGTCGCAGCGGCAGGTCGCGGTAGCTGCGTGTGCCCGACGCGAAGATCTGCACGTGGAAGGGGCAGTTCATCGGCTTGTTGATGAACGTCTGGTTTTCCAGCTCCATCTCCGGGAACAGCCCGTCCGCGAAGAACTGCGTGTGCCCGCTCGTTTCCCACAGCTCCTTGCGGCCGATGTGAGGCGAGTAGACGAGGTCGTAGCCGCGCCGCCGGTGCTCGGCGCGCCAGAAGTCTTCCAGCGTCTCGCGAATGACCCCGCCCTTCGGATGCCACAGCACCAGGCCCGCGCCGACCAGCGGGTTGAAGGAAAACAGGTCGAGCTGGCGCGACAGCAGGCGGTGATCGCGCTTCTTGGCCTCTTCGAGCCGCTGCAGGTGCGCCTTGAGCTCGGCACGCGTCGCGAAGGCCGTGCCGTAGATGCGCTGCAACTGCGGTCGCCGCTCGTCCCCGCGCCAGTAGGCGCCGGCGATGGACAGCAGCTTGTACGCGCCGATCTGACCCGTTGACTCCACGTGCGGGCCGCGGCAGAGGTCGACGAACGGCCCGGACGTGTACGTGCTGAGCGTCTCGTCCACCGCCAGGTCGTCGATCAGCTCGACCTTGAAGGATTGGCCGTCCTCGCGAAACCGCTCAAGCAACTCTGAGCGCTCATGCTCGGCGTACTCGAAGGGGTAGTCCGCCGCCACGTGCTTGCGCATCAGCGCTTCGAACTGCTTCAAATCGTCGGGCGTGAGCGCGCGCGGGAGCAGAAAGTCGTAGTAGAAGCCCTCGTCCGTGGGCGGCCCGATGCCGAGCTCGGCGTCTGGAAAGACGTCGAGCACGGCTGTGGCCAGCACGTGCGCGGCCGAGTGCCGCATGCGGGAGAGCGTGTCGTTCATGGGAGAGATCCTTCGTCAGGTAGGGAGCGGGCCGAACCCCGCCAAGAAAACAAAATCGCCCGGCGGTGCCGGGCGCGGCCCCCGCGGCGCGGCACGCTGGCCGCGACATGGCGGGGGCTAGGTAGTGACGCGGATTTCACCCAGTGATGGGCGAGAGCTTCGGCTACAAATCACCATGGCGGGATGCTATCACAGCCCCTCGGCCTCCCACTCGAACTCCAGCTCGCCGACCACAATTGTGTCGCCGGGCTCCGCGCCGGCCGTTTCGAGGCGCGCGGTGACGCCGCTGCGGTCGAGCCGGCGCTGGAAGTAGTCGACCGCGTCCTGGGTGTTCAGATTGAGTTGCCGCGCCAGCCGTTCGAGCGTCGGGTCGCGGATGACGTAGGCCCCGTCCTCGCGACGAAACAGCCGCGGGGCCTCGTGGACCGGCTCGGGGCGCAGCACCGGCGGGGCCGTCGGCTGGGGACGCTCCGGCTCGGGTGCCTCGGCCAGCGCGCCCAGCGCACGTTGTACGAGCATCGGAATACCCTCGCCAGTCGCCGCGGACACCGCCACCGGCTCGCAGGCGCGCTCGCGGCATGCCGCGGCAAAGGCGCTCCATTCGGCGCGAGACTCGGCAAGGTCGATCTTGTTGAAGGCCACGATCTGCGGCCGCGACTCCAATCCGGCGCCGTGGCTTGCCAGCTCATGATTGATGGCGTCCAACGCCTCCATCGGCGGTCGCTCCAGCCCCGAGCCGTCAACGACGTGGATGAGCACCCGCGACCGCCTGGCGTGGCGCAGAAACTGAGCCCCGAGACCCGCCCCCTCGCTGGCGCCCTCGATCAGTCCCGGCAGATCGGCCACGACCATGTGCGTGTCGCTGGCCGCGACGACGCCCAGGACGGGCTGCAGCGTCGTGAAGGGATACGGCGCGACCTTCGGCCGGGCGTCGCTGATGCGCGTCAACAGTGAGGACTTACCCGCATTGGGCGCACCGACGAGACCGACGTCGGCGATCAACTCCAACTCCAGGCGCAGGTGGCATTCCTCCCCGTCCGCGCCGCGCAGCGCAAGGTCCGGCGCCGTAAACCGCGACGACTTGAAGCGCGCATTGCCGCGCCCCCCCGAACCGCCGTGGGCGACCACCTCGACCTGGCCGTCCTCGACCAGGTCGTGCAGCACCTGCGAGGCGGTGTCGTCATACACCACCGTGCCGAGCGGGACATCGATGGTCACGGGCTTGCCGTCGCGCCCCTGGCGCAGGCTGCGCTGGCCGGGCGCGCCGTTGCCCGCGATGAAGCGATGCTGGTATTGCAGGTGCGTCAGCGCATGCAAGTTTTCCCGCGCCCGGATCAGCACGTCGCCGCCGCGGCCGCCATCGCCGCCGTCGGGTCCGCCGAGCGGCACGTGCTTCTCCCGCCGGAAGCTCGCCGCGCCGTCGCCGCCGCGCCCGGCGCGCACGTAGACGCCGGCCTGGTCGAAGAAATTGGCGGTGGAATCAGGCATGAGTCCGGCGCGGGTGCGGCGCAGGTCAATTCTGCCGCACGAGATTCACCGAGGCGCCCGGCTAAACTCTGACCACGTCACGCCAAGGGAGACTCATGCGCATCCTCGCCCTGGCCGCATCACCCGGCGACGCCGAGATATGCTGCGGCGGCACGCTGGCGCGCGTGGTCGCATCACGGGGCGCCGTGGCGATCTGCACCCTGGCCAACGGCAACAGCCTGGGCAGTGATTTGCCGCCCCGCGAGCTGGCCGACGCGCATCGCGCCGAGGCGGAGGCTGCGGCCAAGTCCCTGGGCGCGGAACTCTTCTGGTTCGGCCACTCGGACTTCAGCGTGGCCAACGACGCCGTGACGCGGATGCAACTGGTCGAGGTGGTGCGGACCTTTCGGCCAAATGCGCTGCTCGCGCCGGCGTCAGTGGACGCACACTACGACCTGCGCGACATCTCGCGGCTGGCGCTCGACGCGACGCACCTTGCCGCCGCGCCAACCGCCCGCACCGAGCAGGACCCCCTCGACGCGCCGCCCGCGGTGTTCGCCTACGAGCCGCGATGGCTCGAGGGCTTCACGCCCGACACTTACGTGGACGTGAGCGACACGATTGACGCCAAGCAGGCGGCCATCGCGCACCTCAAGACGCTGGCGCAGTGGTACGTGACGCAGCGAGGCATCGACATCGCCGAGGCGGCCGAGACGGTGTCGGCGTACCGCGGCCTCCAGGCGGGCGTGGACTTCGCCGAGGCCTTTGCGGCGGCGCCAATTGCCGGCAGGTCGGCGACGACCCGAATCCTCCCGTAGCGGCAACCGCGTGAACGCACCGACCGACGGCCGGCGGTCGCTCGAACGGCTGTTCGGCGCTGGCGGCGCGCTGTCACGGTTGCTTCCCGGCTTCGAGACCCGTGCCTGCCAGCTTCAGATGGCCGACTTCGTGGAAGGTGCGCTCGCCGCCGGCCAGCATGCGCTCGTCGAGGCCGGCACCGGCACCGGCAAATCGCTGGCCTACCTGGCGCCGCTGCTGCGCTCGAAGTCGCAGGCCATCGTGAGCACCGCCACCAAGGCGCTGCAGGATCAGCTCTGGTTTCACGACCTGCCGCTGGCCGTCCGTCTCACGGGCGTGTCGCCGACCGTGGCGCGCTTGAAGGGCCGCGCGAACTATCTCTGCCTGCTGTCCCTGGATGCGCAGGCGCAAATGCCCGACGCGGCAATCGTGGGGCACATGCCTGAGGTGCGGGCCTGGGCCGACCGCACCACCAGCGGCGACATGGACGAACTGGGCGAGGGCGCGACGCCGGTGCTGCGCGCCGCTTTGACGCGCGGAATGGAGACTTGCGAGGGACGACTGTGTCCCTTCGTGCGCGAGTGCTGGGCCGAAAAGGCGCGGACCCAGGCCGCCGACGCCCAGATCGTGATTACCAATCACCATCTCGTGCTGGTGGACGCCAAGCTCCGATCGGTGGGCGACGAGGACGGGACCGGCATGCCGCTTCCGCAGGGCGCGCCGGCGGTGCTCGACGAGGCCCACACGCTGGAGGACGCGGCAACCTCCGTCTTCGCGGCGGAGATTGACGCCGGCCGCGCCTCGCGCATGCTCAACACGCGGCGGGTCATCGACGCCGTCGGTCGCGGGCGCGCCGGGACCATTCGGGCGGCGCTGGAGGCGTCCACGGCGGCGTTCGCCCAGGTCGAGCGCATGCTGGGCGCGGGCCGCTCGCCAATCCGGGAGGAGATCCCCGCAGGGATCCGGCTGGCGGAGTTGGCGACCGACCTGGCCGAGGCGGTCGGTGAGGTTGCCGACGGTGAGGAGGGCGCCTGGCTGAGCCGCCGGCTGCGCGAGTTGGCGATGGACGCGGACCGCGTCTTTCGCGTCGGCGACCCGGATTGGGTGCACTTCGCGGAGCGGTCCGACGAGCGCGGCATCGTCGCGACCGCCGCCCCGATCGATGTGGCGTTGACGTTCAAGCAGCTGGTGGCCGACCGCCGGCAAGTGATCGGCACGTCGGCCACGCTCACGGTCGGCGGCTCGTTCGCCTATACGGCCGATCGCCTGGGCCTGGCCGGTGCGGAGGGAATGGTGACCGAGCCGGCCTTCGACTACCGGCGCCAGTCTCTCTTGTATCTGCCGCGCGACATCCCCGAACCACCGACGGGCGGTGGCGCCTCGGAGGCATACGCCGACGCCATCGCGGCCCGCATCGAGGCGCTGGTGCAGGCCTCGCGAGGCGGTGCCTTTTGCCTGTTTACCAGCCACCGGGCGCTGCGCGACGCGTGGCGCCGGCTCTCGGGCCGGCTGGAATTCCCCGTGCTGCGCCAGGGCCAGGCGCCCACGCCCGTGCTGCTCGACCAGTTCCGCGCGGCCGGCAATGCCGTCCTCTTCGGCACGCGGTCATTCTGGGAAGGCGTCGACGTGCCGGGCGAGGCGCTGAGCCTGGTCATCATCACGCGCTTGCCCTTCGCCGTGCCCGACGATCCGGTCATTGCCGCGCGCACCGACCGTCTGCGGGCCGAGGGCCGGAACTGGTTCGGCGAGTTCGCCCTGCCGCGCGCCACGTTGCTGCTCAAGCAAGGCGTGGGGCGCCTCATTCGCTCGAGCCAGGACCGCGGCGTGGTGGCCATCCTGGATCGCAGGCTGACCACCCGCCGCTACGGCGCCCTGGTGCTGGACTCGCTGCCGCCCGCGCGGCGCACCGCCGAGCTGGCAGACGTCTACCGCTTCTTCCGGTCAGGCGGCCGCTAGGACTGGGCTGCCCGCGGCCAGTGGCCTAACCCCAATTCGTTCGCCCTGAGCTTGTCGAAGGGGCTTTTGAACGGATTGGGGTCAATTGATGCCATGGGTCCTGACTTATTCTGAGGCCTCTTAGCTCTCCTCGGACTCGTCCTCCTCCGAGTCGCCGCCATCCATTTCGCCGTCCTCGTCCGGCAACTCGATGTCGAAGATGATGTTCACGGACACGCGAACCGTGAAGTCTCCGGGTGACACGGGCACGCTCCCGCTGGCGGACTCCAGCATGACCGCTCGCTCGACGCGGACCGATTCGGGGAAGCCACCGGAGATTTCGGCGATATGCCGGGGGCTGCCGACCGCGACGCCCAGCCGCTCGGCCAACTGCTCGGCCTTGGCGACCGCGTTGTCGACGGCCGCGTCCCGTGCAGCCTCTTCCAGCGATTGCGTGTCTTCCACGCCGAAGGAGATGCCGCGCACCGTGTTCGCGCCGGCCGCCAGCGCCGCGCCCAGCACGTCGCCCGTGCTGTCAATGTCCCGCACGCGCACGGAGATCTGGTTGACCACGTGGTAAAGGAAGTCACCGGTCGGGCCGTCTTTGTCATAGATCTGCTCGACCCACATGTTGAAGCTGCGGGTCTGGATGTCGTCCTCGGAGACCTCCAGATCGGTCAGTGCCTCGATGACGCCTTGCATGGTCGAGGTGTTGTCGTCGATGGCGGTCTTTGGATCTTCGTCGATCGTCTCAACGCCGAGTTGGATATCGACGATATCGGGAGCCGCGGACGCCGCGCCGTCGCCGTTCACCGTGAGGGTGCGCGGCGGCTCTAGGTAGGACGTCCCGTTCGAGTCCGCGCCAACGACGGCGACGCTGCCGATGACGGCCGCCAGCGCCAGAATGGCGATGGCCAGGGTGACTCGTGCACGGTTCAACATCTCCAGCTCCTTCGGCGGAAAACGGCGCGGCACCGTCCTGAAGAGAGTACGCCGAACGGTTCCACATCGTTCCCGCGCATGTGGGATACGCCACACAACGTTCCCACGGCCATTGGCACCGACGCGCGAAATGCGCACGCCGAGGCGCCGCGCTGCCGCTGATGTGCTAGGGCGTCGGAGCTAGCAGCCGCAGGAACCGCCGCAGCAGCTTGCACCCGCGTCATATGCGGGCGGCGACTCACTGCTGCCGGACGACGAGGCCCCAACCATGGCCAGCGCGTGGTAGATGCGGCGGACGCGCTTGCTGCGACAGGACGTGCAAACGACTGGACTCTCGTCGGTCATGCTGCGGCGGATATCGAACACGTCGCCGCACTTTTCGCATTCGTAGGTGTAGGCCGGCATGCAAGTCCTCAGCGCAGGTCCGTCGGCGCCAGAGTATACGCCGCACACGTGAAGTCGCTGGGGCGTGCCATGATGCCGCCTCGGAATTCGTGCGGGCCGCCGTTCGCGGGCGGTCGGGAAGGAGGCCATGTGCATGGACCTGGAACGGTTCATACGTGACATCCCGGACTTCCCCAAGCCGGGAATCATGTTCAAGGACATCACGCCGCTGCTGCGGCATCCGGACGCGCTGCGCGAAGCCATTGACCAGCTCGCGGCGCCGTACCGCGAGGCGCCGCCGGACGCTTTGGTGGCGGTCGAGGCGCGGGGGTTCCTGTTTGCGGCCGCTGCGGCGGTGCAGCTGGGCTGCGGCGTGGTGCCGGTGCGCAAGCCGGGGAAGCTGCCCGCCGCCACCCACCAGATCACCTATGAATTGGAATACGGCAGCGATGCGCTGGAGATCCACCGCGACGCGCTGCAGGTCGGCGATCGCGTGGTGGTGATGGACGACCTGCTGGCGACCGGAGGAACCACGGCGGCGGCCGTGAAGCTCGTGCGTGAGCTGGGCGCCGAGGTGATCGGCAGCGCGTTCCTGATCGAGCTGGTGTTTCTCAACGGCCGAGCGCAGCTCGACGACCACCCCGTGCACAGCGTCATTCGCATCGAGTGACCCTGCCCTCGCCGGCGGAGCTGGCCGACCGGCTGGAGCCATTGCTGGACGCGCTGGCAGAGCACTTCGGCCCGCAGCGATGGTGGACCGACGCCGACCCCTTCGAGGTGATCGCCGGCGCGCTGCTGGTGCAGCACACGGCCTGGACCGGCGCCGCCAAGGCCATCGAGAACCTCCGAGCCGCCGGCGCGCTGTCGATCGGCGGCATCCTGGCGCTCGACGAACTCAGGTGTCAGGAACTGGTGCGCCCGAGCGGGTCCTTCCGCCAGAAGACGGCCAAGCTGCACGCCTTCGCCACGCACGTGCGGGAGGCGCACGACGGCGACCTGCACCGCATGCTGCGCGCCCCAATGGAGTCGCTGCGGCGTGAGCTGCTCGGCATCTGGGGCGTCGGACCCGAAACCGCGGACGCCATCCTGCTCTACGCCGCGCGCCAGCCGAGCTTCGTGGTCGACACCTACACCCAGCGCGCGCTGGAGCGGCTAGGCGTCATTCCAAAGGCGGTGCCCCGGGCCTCGCTACGCGCGCTGCTCCTGGAGGCGCTGCCGCCGGATGCCTGGCAGCTCGCCGAGGCTCACGGACTCTTCGTACGGCTCGGCAAGGCGCACTGCCGCTCGACGCCCGACTGTCCATCGTGCCCTTTACTTATGGGCTGTCGCTATGGGAGTGGCGGGCGCTTGCGGTAGGCGGCTTTCATTCCCAATGCATCTCAACAGACGGCGAGTTTCACGGCTGCAAACGGTCTCTCGAAGATGTCATTTCGAGCGCAGCGAGAAATCTAAGGCGTTCCTTCTCCGACGCAGGGGTGAAGCTTTGCCGGCCCCGATCGTGATCTCGGCTCAAAGCGGGCCCGGCGGCGACCTACCGTCGAGACCATCTCATCGGCCGCGGATTCCTCGCTTGCGCTCGGAACGACGGGCAAAGGTCTAGAGAACCGGCAGAGGCTCCGGCTTGGCGGCGTTGAGCTTGCTCAGTTGAGCCGTCATGTGCTGCGCGGCGTCGAAATACGCCGACCCGAGCGCGTCGCCGGCCCCCGACGCGGCGGGCGGTCGGCCCTGGTCGCCGCCCCTGCGGATGCGCGGGTCCAGCGGAATCTCGCCCAGCAACGGCACCCCCGCCGTCTCCGCGGCGCGCGCGGCGCCGCCGTGGTCGAAGATTTCGTGCCGCTCCTGGCAGTTGCCGCAGAGGAAGTAGGACATGTTCTCGACGACGCCGAGATTCGGCACGCGCAGCTTCTCGAACATGGCGATGCCGCGGCGCACGTCCTGCAGCGCCACTTCCTGCGGGGTGCTCACGATCACCGCGCCGGCCAGCGGGAGGATCTGTGCCAGCGACAGCGGGGCGTCGCCGGTACCCGGCGGCAGGTCCACGATCAGGTAGTCCAACTGGCCCCAGTCCACGTCCTCGATGAGCTGCCGCAGGGCCTGCGCCACCATGGGCCCGCGCCAGATCATGGCGGTGCCCTCGTCGGCCAGAAAGCCCATGGACATCACGGGAACGCCGTAGCCGTAGAGCGGCTGAATCTTGTCGTTGGCCAGAATCGGCCGCCCGTCGACGCCGAGCATGCCCGGCACGTTGGGGCCGTAGATGTCGGCGTCGAGAATCCCCACCCTGGCGCCCATGGCCTGCAGCGCGACGGTCAGGTTTACCGCCACGGTCGACTTGCCCACGCCCCCTTTGCCGCTCGCCACGGCGACGGTGTTCTTCACGCCCTGCAGCGGCTGACCGGACTGGCCGAAGCCGGAATTCGCGGTCACGTTGCTGGACCACTCAATGTCGACGCCGCCGACCCACGGCAACCCCGCCAGCCGCTCGCGAACGGCTGCGTCGAGTGACTGCTTGACCGGTCCAAGCGGCACCGGCAGCACCAGGCCGAGTGCAACGGCGCCATCGGTGACCTGTACGTCGCGCGCGAGGTTGTATTCGCTAAACGCCGCGCCCAGGAAGGGGTCGTGAATCGTGCGCAGCGCCTCGCGCACATCCGCCGTGGGCTGGTCCATGCTGATTCCTGCGTGCCGCCGTTGGGATTTCCGGCCGGTTCTGGCAAGGCTAACGCGGCGTGACTTGGATGCCCAACAGGCCTGCCCGCCGTTCCAAGCGGCCGCCCACGCCTACACTGGTGCGGCCAACCGCAATCATCGAGGGCACTCCGACGCGCGTCACCGTCATCGGTTCGGGGAGCTGGGGCACCACGCTGGCGGCGCTGGTGGCCGACGTTGGCGGCGCGTGCGTGCTGTGGGTGCACGACCCGGCCGAGGCCGACGCGATGGCGCGCCTCCGCGAAAACACGCGGTTCCTGCCCGGCATTCCGCTGCCCGACACGCTCACCATCACCCACGACGCCGCGGCGGCGCTTGATGGCGCCGACGTGGTGGTACTGGCCGTTCCCATGCGGCGGCTGGCGGAGAACCTGGAGCGCTTGGGGCGCTGGTTGCCGCCGTCGGCCATTCTGGTCAGTGGCATCAAGGGCCTGGATCCGCCGACGGGCGCGCGCGTCTCCGAGGCCCTGGCCGAGCTGGTGGGCGGCGATCTGACCGATCGCTTCGCGGTGGTTTCGGGCCCCAACTTCGCGCGTGAAATCGCCGCCCGCGAGCCGGCGGCCACGGTGGTGGCATCGGCAGACCCGGAAGTGGCGCGGACGGTCCAGCGGGCGTTGCGCGCGCCGTGGTTCCGCGCCTACACCAGCGACGACGTGATCGGCGTCGAGCTGGCCGGATCGCTCAAGAACGTCATCGCCATCGGCGCGGGCATGGCCGACGGCCTGCGCTCCAGCCAGAACGGCAAGGCGGTCTTGATGACGCGAGGGCTCGCCGAGATGACCCGCCTCGGAGTTGCCGCCGGGGCGAATCCCCTGACCTTCAGCGGCCTGGCCGGCGTGGGCGACCTGATTGCGACCTGCGGCAGCGCCAAATCCCGCAACCACTATGTGGGCAGCCAGCTGGCGCAAGGTCGGCCGCTGGACGAGATCACCGCGCAGATGGTGATGGTGGCCGAGGGCGTCGAAGCGGCGCGCGGGGCGCTGCGGCTCGCCCAACGTTTGCGGGTGGAAATGCCCATCGTCGAGCTGATGAACGTCGTGCTCTTCGAGGGCATGCCGGTTTCGGAAGCCGGCCAGCGGCTCATGGCCCGGGAGCCAAGCCACGAGCTCTGGGGGATTGGCGGGCAGGGGCAACAGTCGTAGGGCGAAGTGCTCACGGGCGTCCCCGCGACCATTTGCCTGGCAGTGACGTACACTTGCCCCATAACGGGCACCGGCTGCCGGCCGGAATATCCCGAAACGCGAAGGGGGTGATCTGTATGGGCGATGCCAGTCCGAAGGGTCCCCGAACAGAGAAGGTGCGCGCGAGCTAGCGCGAGTCTTCGCCCGCGGCCAGCGGTCGCGGGCCTGATGTTCGGAGACGCAGAAACGGTCCGCCGTCGAGCGGGCCGTTCCTGCTTAAGCAGACCCTTGCGTGTCCCCTCCGTCATTCCCGCGAAGCCTGTCCCCGCGCAGGCGGGGAGCCGGAATCCAGTCCGGTCGAACCAGTAGGCGCGCCGGGTGCTTCGGTAGGGGCGGGTCTCAGACCCGCCCGTTCGCGTTTACGCGAAGGCGGGCATCTAGCGGCCGCTGAGTCTAATGACCCACGGGTAGGGGCGGTTCGTGAACCGCCCTTATCTGGCTGTGGAAACGTCTTCCCATGCAGCCCGACCGGCCGCTATGCCTCCAGCTCGAACACCGCCTCGATCTCCACCGGAATGTTCATCGGCAGCGTGCTCGTGCCCACGGCGGAGCGCGCATGGCGGCCCGCGTCGCCGAACACCTCGACCATCAGGTCGGAGCAGCCGTTGACCACTCGGTGGGCTTGGTCCATGCCCGGCGCCACGTTCACGAACCCAACCACCTTGACGACCTGCCGCACCCGGTCCAGCGACCCGGCCGCCTGCCGCACCTGGGCCAGGATGTTCAGCCCGGCGGCGCGGGCCGCGGCAGCGCCCTGCTCGATCGTATATTCCCGGCCGATCTGCCCGCCGCCCCAATCCGGACCCGGCGGCTGCCCCGCGATCCACAGCTGCGCCCCGCTGCGAACCGCCGGCACATAGCCGGCCATCGGCCGCGGCGCGTCGGGGAGTTCGATGCCGAGTTCGGTCAGGCGTTCTTCAAATGACATGCGCGCGCCTCTTCTCGCGGCCGTCCGCGGCCGGGCATTGTAGGCGCCGGCGTGCTCAGGGCAGCCAGGCTGTATTCAGGAGCGTGAGCCCGACAGTGGGCAAGAGCGACGTGGGCGCGAAACTCGCGGCGAGCAGTTGCACCGCGCTGAACGTCGTCCCGACGATGCCTAACGCAATCGCCACAAGGCCGAGCGCCCAGGGTCCGGAAGCATGCGTCCGTCGCATGAGGAGCACACCCGCCCTCGCCGGCACCACACTTAGCGCAACGACGAGCAGCAGAAACAGAAGAATCGCTACTCCAATATTCGGGAAATAAAGCAGCCACGTCCTCGGGAAATAAAGCATCCACGGGCCCGTAAGTAACGTAGATAGAAATGTAGATACACAATAGGTGAATCCAATGACTGCAATCGCGATGATCACAAAGGCCAACGCTTGTACGTTGGAGATAGTCTTATTTCGGATCAATAAAATTCCGACAATTATCGATGCCAATAGCATCACTACGATCAAAGCTATATCCACGGTCGTTGAGGCGTACCACCCTTCGAAAGTCGCAAGGGAAGTCGTGAGTTGAGAGGCTTTATGGATAGTTGCAATCATTCCCAGCACGATGACCACGATTCCGAGTGACCTCACGGGGGAGTCCCGTTTGCTTCGCAAGAAATGGAATCCCACGGCCGGGGGCACCACGGTTAGCGCCACGGTTTCGGCAATCAGAGCGGCTATGGGGACTGACATCTCCGAGTCGGAAGTTACCAACCAATGCACCAACCCAGCGCTGTGTGCCAACCCGACGGCTCCCAGCGTCATTACCATGAAACCCAGCGCCTGTTGACTCGTAAGTCCCTTTGTTCGCATCAACCGGACTCCCACTACTGCTGGCACGACACTCAGGGCTGCGACCAAGAGCACCGAGAAGGGTGAAACTGTCGGCAGAGCAAAGGCGAGCTCGGCGACAGCGTAGGCGGTGCCGATGACGCCCACGGCGATGGTGATCAGGCCGAGCGACCAGGCGCCGGACGCACTCGGTCTTCGCATCAAGATGAGGCCCGCCGGTACCAGCGCCGCGGCAATCGCCACGACCAGCACGGACCAGATAAGGGTGCGCAAATTGATGTAGGTGTCGAATAGTACGGGCGTCGAAGAGGCCGACACGCCAGGCCCGACCGCGAGCCGAAAGACCACCGAGGCCACGAGCGGAGTGAGCGGGAGGAGCGCCAGGGCGGCGACTAGGCCGATGCGCCTCAGTCGAGGCCCGCGTAGGCGTTCCATCGGCCTATTGCGATCTTTGCGCCGTCAACGAGTGACGAAGGACCCAGTCAACGATCCCGTTGGGGACCACGGCTAGCCCCCACGGCAATCCAGCACGATCTTCCCGCCCTCGCCCGCCTTCGCACGGCGCACGCCAGTGACGGCCTCCGTGAGCGGCAGCACCTCGGTGACGATGGGCTCTAGGTCCAGCAGCGGCACGAGGTCCAGGGCGCGCTGGAACGTGTTGAGCCGGGTGTTGCTGCCCACGATGCGCAGCTCGTGTGAGAACAGGTCGTAGGGCTTGAGGTCGAACGTGGCCTCCGGATTGGCCAGGCTCAGCACCAGGATCGTGCCGCTGTCGCGCACGCTGTCGATGCAGGCCTGAAACGCCGGGTTCACGCCGGCGGCCTCGATGCAAATGTCGGCGCCCAGGCCGCGCGTGGCGTCGCGCACGGCCGCGGGCACGTCGTCCGTGGTCGGGTCCAGGATGACGTCCGCGCCCAGCTCCGCCACCAGGTCGCGGCGCGAGGGATGCGGCTCGCTCACCAGCACGCGGGAGGCGCCGCTGTGCTTGGCCATCTGCATGGCCAGCAGGCCGATCGGTCCGGCCCCGGCCACGAACACGAAATCGCCGGCGCTGATGTCGATGCGGTCGAATCCGCGCAGCACGCAGCCCAGCGGCTCGGTGAGACTGACGAGTTGCGGGTCCAGGTGTTCCGGGAACCGCACGACGTTGCGGTAGTCGACGACGGTGTACTCGGCCCAGGCTCCGCTGCCGCGCATGCCGCGCATGCTGGTGCAGAAATTCGTGATGCCCTTGCGGCAGGGCGCGCAGGTCTGGCAGGGCGTGCGCGGCTCGACGACCACGCGGTCGCCCACTTGAAGGTCCGGCACCGCACCGCCGACCGCCACGACCGTGCCGGTGAACTCGTGGCCCGGCACCCAGGGCTGGTCGTAGTTGGGCAGCCAGGCGTCGAAGGTCCAGCCGTCCCAGTAGTGCAGGTCCGTGCCGCAGATGCCGCAAAATGCCACGTCCACGGCCACGTCGGTGGGCTCGACGTTGGGAACCGGACGGGTCTCGATCCGCAAGTCGCCGGGTCCGTGGAGCACGGCGGCGGTCATCGTCGTCGGAAGCATCGCAAGGGCCTCGGATTCGGAGCCGTGCTGCAAGCTAGCCCGCAACCGCGGCGACGGCAACCGGCGGCGCGGCGGATGCCTGGCCAGGCACCCTCGGTTACCATGACGCGGCGCGGCGAGCGCCTCGGGCCCCAGGGAGGCAACCCATGTCTGACGAGCGCTCGGGCGCCATCGATTCCGCCATCGCGCAGATCGAGCGCAAGTTCGGCGCCGGCGCGGTCATGCGCATGGACGACCAGGCCCGCGACCCGATTCCGGTGGTCTCCACCGGCTCATTGAGTATCGACCTTGCCCTGGGTGTGGGCGGGCTACCGCGGGGCCGTGTGGTGGAAGTCTTCGGCCCCGAGAGCTCCGGCAAGACCACCCTGGCGCTGCATGCGGTGGCCGAAGCGCAGCGAGCGGGGGGGACGGCGGTGTTCACGGACGTGGAGCACGCGCTGGACCCGGCCTATGCCGAACAGCTCGGTGTCAACATCGCCGATCTGATCGTCTCGCAGCCGAACACCGGCGAGGAGGCGCTCGAGATCACGGACGTCTTCGTGCGCAGCAACGCCGTGGACATCATCGTCGTGGACTCGGTGGCGGCGCTGGTTCCCCGCGCCGAGATCGAGGGCGACATGGGCGACATGCAGGTGGGCTTGCAGGCCCGACTCATGTCGCAGGCCATGCGCAAGCTCACGGCCAACATCAATCGCTCGCGCGCCATCGTCATCTTCATCAACCAGCTGCGCGAGAAGATCGGCGTCATGTTCGGCAATCCGGAGACTACGCCCGGCGGACGGGCCTTGAAGTTCTACTCTTCGGTGCGGCTCGATATCCGGCGCATTGGACAGATCAAAGTTGGCACCGAGAGCGTGGGCGCTCGCACGCGCGTGCGCGTGGTGAAGAACAAGGTCGCGCCGCCCTTCCGCACGGCGGAGTTCGACATGATGTACGGCACCGGCATCTCGCGGGAGGGTGACCTGCTGGACCTCGGCGTCGAGCAGGGGATCCTTACTAAGAGCGGCGCCCACTACTCCTACGACGGCACGCGGCTGGGCATGGGACGCGAAAACGCCAAGACGTTCCTGCGCGAGAACCCGGACCTGGCCGAACGAGTCGACCAGGCGGTGCGGGCGGCGACACTGGGCCCGGCCGCCGAGGACGAGGCGGTGGCGGCGGCCGCCGGGTAGGCGGCGCCGGCCAGCGTGGACGAAGACGGCCAGGGACCGGTTGCCGCGGCCGTCAACGGTGGGCATATGGACGAAATCGTCACCAGCACGGCGGCGCTGCTGGCACGACGGCATCGACGGCCGCTCCTGCTGCTGAACGTGATCGAGGTCGGTCATCAGCAGCCGCTGGAAACCTCGGACGAGCAGGCGTTGGTCCGGGCCGAGTCGGTCCTGGCAGCCGCCCAGGAGCACGTGGGCGATCGACGCGTGAAGGTGCAAACCGAGGTGTGCCAGGCGCGCGCGGCTTCGACGGCGATCATCGCCGCGGCGCTGCGCCACGACGCAGCCTCGATCGTGGTCGGCACGCATCGCTTTCTGGGACAGCACGAGTGCGACCTGGGATCCACGGCGACGCACGTGCTCCGCCAGAGCCCGATCCCGGTCACCGTGTGCTACGACCCGATCCGCTGACCGGTGGCTCTCCACGGAACGCGCTTGAGCATGCACGACAACGGGCTGATGGTTTTCGGCTGCCGCGGGCACCCCGTGCTCACCGAGGGCATCTGCCGCGAGGTGGGCTGCTCCCCGGGCGCCATGGAGACCTTCGAGTACGGCAACGACAACACCTTTGTCCGCGTGCTGGAAAACGTGCGCGAAGCCGATGTGTTCGTGGTCCAAACGGCGGGCCGGCCGGTCAACCAGTCGGTCATGGAGCTGTTCATCACCATCGACGCCCTGCGCCGCGCCTCGGCCGCGCGGGTCACGGCCGTCGTGCCCTATTTCCCCTACATGCGCTCCGACAAGAAGGACCAGCCGCGCGTAGCGATTACGGCGCGCTTGGTCGCCGACCTGCTGGCCACCGCCGGCGCCAACCGCGTGCTCACGCTGGACCTGCACGCCGAGCAGATCGGGGGATTCTTCAGCATCCCCAGCGACCACTTGAGCGGAATGCCGCTGCTCACCCAATACTTCGAAGACCTGGGATTCGACGACCTCGTGGTCGTGGGCGATACCGGACGCATCAAGACCGCCAGCGAGTGCGCGCGGCGGCTGCGGGCGCCGCTCGCCGTGCTGGATAAGTTCCGCGACCCGCTCACGTCCGAGGTCATGGTTCGCGGGCTGGTCGGCGACGTGCGCGGACGCACGGTGCTCTACGTGGAAGATGAGGTGGTCACCGGGCAGTCCATCCGCGAGGGCTTGCGCGAAATCCTGAAACAAGAGCCGCGCGCCGTATACGCTGCCTGCGTGCACCCGGTGTTCACCGACGAGGCTTACGAGATCGTGGACGCGTCGCCGCTGGAAGAAATGGTGGTGACCGACAGCATTCCACTCGACCCGGGCCGGCCCCAGGGCAAGATTCGCGTGCTGCCGGTCGCCCCCCTGCTGGCCGAGGCCATCCGGCGTATCCATACCGGCGAATCGGTGAGCGCCCTCTTCTCGGAAACGGCGGTGGCCTGATGGATCCCGCGCGCACACACGTCTCGATCCAGAAGTCCGAGGTCGAAGGGTCGCGCGGACTAGTCGCCACCAAGCACCCCGAGGCCAGCGCAATAGCCCTGGACACGCTGCAGGCGGGGGGCAACGCGGTTGACGCGGCGGTGGCGGCGGCCTTCGCCGTCGGCGTGGCCGAGCCGTGGTCGAGCGGCATCGGCGGCGGTGGATATGCCGTCGTTGCCGGCCCAGCAGGCGCCGACGTGGTGGCCTTTCCCATGCAGTCGCCCGCCCTGGCCACGCCTGACCGGTATCCGCTGGACGGCCGGGGCGCCCTGGGCGCCTTTCTCTGGCCGGGAGTGGTCGACGACGCGAACCTGATCGGCTGGTCGTCGATGTCGATTCCCGGCGCGGTCGCCGGGCTGGCACTGCTGCACGAGCGGCACGGCCGTCTGCCGTGGCGGGAGCTGGTCGAGCCGGCCGTCGCGCTGGCGCGCCGCGGCTCCCGGCTGACGTGGTTCGACCTGCTGCAAATGGGCCGGCACGCGGCTGCCGGGCAGCGCCGCGCGGAGCTGGGGCGCGTCTACTACGCCGACGGCGGCCCGCCCCGCGCCGACGTGGGCGAGGAGCCGGTGCTGGTGCAGCCCGACCTGGCCGACAGCTTGGACGCAGTGGCGCGCGATGGACCGGACGCCTTCTATCGCGGCGATCTGGCCAAGGCCATCGTGGATGACTGCGTGGCCAACGGCGGCGCACTGCGCCGCGACGACCTGGCCCAGTACCGCGCCTGGGCGATGGAGCCGCTGGAAACGGCCTATCGCGATGCCACCGTCGTCACGCCCGGACCAGGCTGCGCGGGTCCGACAACCGTCGGCACGCTCAACGTCTTCGAGCAGGCGTACGACGGAGCCGGCACGCAGAAAGATCCGGACCGGCTGCATGCCTACATCTGGGCGTCGCGGCTGGCGCAGGGTGATCGGTTCCGGCACATGGGCGATCCGGACTTCGTCGACGCGCCCTGGGCCGAGTTGGTCGGCAAGGCGCACGCAGCGGCGCAGGCCGAGGCGATCGATCCGCAGCGCGCGCCCGTGTCGGCCGGTCCCGGCGATCCCTGGGCGTACATGGCGGCCGACCGAGAGATGGAGCGCCTGAAGGGCGACTCGTCCACCACGCACCTGTGCACGGCGGACGGCGACGGCATGTTCGTGTCGCTGACCAACACGCTGGGCGGGGCCTGGGGGGCTGAGATCGTGCCGCGCGGCACCGGCATCTGCTGGAACGACGGCATGTGGTGGTTCGACCCGCGGCCGGGGCGCCCGAACAGCCTGCGGCCGCGCTCGTTCGGCCTCAGCAACATGACGCCCGCCATCGTCACGCGCGGTGGACGTCCGCTGCTCGCCGTCGGCGCGTCCGGCGGACGCCGCATCACGAACTGCGTCTCCCAGATCATTTCCCACGTCGTGGATCACCGGATGGGCGCGCAGGAGGCCATCGACGCGCCGCGCATCGACGCGAGTACGCCGTGGGTCACCGCCGACGCCCGCCTGGGCGACGCGGTGCACGAGGACCTGCGGGCGCGCGGCTGGGATGTGCAGGTGCCGCCCTATCCCGAGCAGTCGGCCTTCGCCAGCCCGGTGACGATCCTGGCCGGTCCGGACGGCTCGCTGCGGGGCGGGGTCGACATCTTCCACTCCGCCGAGGCGCGCGCGTGGTAAGCGGCGCTCCTGCGCCGGCGGTTGCGCAAGTCCTACAGCACGCAGCCGGGCAATTGGCCGTCGACGGCGGCGGGCTGCGCTATCGGGGCGCAACGCCGGACGGCTACGTGCGGCTGCAACTCACCGGCGCCTGCGCCACATGCCCGCGCCGCATGATGACGCTGGACATCGCCATCGAGACGCCGCTGCGGGCCCTCGGTGCCGCGCGGGGCGTCGAGTTGCTGCCGTCGGCGTCGGCCTGACGGTTTGTCCGGTAACTTCCCAACCGGCGCGCCGCCGCGGACGTAGGGTCGGGAGAAGCCCACGGTCGTCGCCACGATTCGCGAGCGCCGCATGAAGAGAACGCCCAGTCTTAGCCGTCGGGGACTGCTGACCGGCGCCGCAGCCGTTGCCCTCGGCAGCGGCGCGAGCGTGTTGCTGACTGCCTGCGGGGAATCGGCAGCAAGCGACGACACCCCCACGCCGTCCGCGAGCCCGGTAGCTCAAATTCCAGCGCCCACGACTGCCGCCGCAACGACGGAAGCCCAGTCACCCCCGCCTACGATCGCACCGCCGAGCACACCACCCCCGGCCACTCCCGCTCCGACCACCCAAGCGCCTGCTGCCACGGCAGCGCCCACCACAGCCGCGCCGGCGCCCACGGCGACGCCGGTTCAGGCGGCTGACATCGTCCTCGCCGATGGCGCCATCACCCTGCCGGGGAGCGTCGTCGCTCGACGCGAGCCGCGCCTGATCGCGCCAGAGTCGCATGACCGGGGACAGATCGAGATCTGGCGGTCGGGCGGATGGCAGACCAACTTCGACCTCAGCGTGGTGTCCTACGGGGACATCCTTTCCGGCGGCGTGCCGCGCGACGGCATTCCGCCCATCGACAGCCCCACGTTCGTCGGCACCGCCGAGGCCGATGCCTGGCTCGACGACCGCGAGCCGGTGGTGGTCTTCGGCGCCAACGGCGAGATTCGCGCCTATCCGCTCCAGATCCTGACCTGGCACGAGATCGTGAACGACGTGGTCGGCGGACGACCCGTCGCCGTGACCTTCTGCCCGCTGTGCAACTCGGCGTTGGTATTCGACCGCGAGGTGCTCGGGGCCACCATGCGCTTCGGCGTGTCGGGCAACCTGCGCAACAGTGACCTCATCATGTGGGACGACGTCACCGAGACCTGGTGGCAGCAGCTCACCGGCGAGGGCATCGTGGGTGACTTGGCCGGGTACTTTCTCGACCCCCTGCCCGCGCAGCTCATTGGATACGGGGAATTCAAGGCGTCGTTCCCCAATGGGGTGGTTCTCGGACGCGACACCGGCTTTCGCCGCGACTACGGCCGCAATCCCTACCCCGGCTACGACGCGGCCCGAGGCAGCCCGTTTCTGTTCCGTGGAGACCTGGACGACCGCTTGCGGTCGGGGGAGCGGGTGGTGGCCATTGAGCTCGGCGGTGAGGCCGTGGCCTACGCCTTCACCCATTTGCAGGACGTGAAGGTGGTCAACGACGTGGTCGGCAGCGTGCCGGTGGTCGTCCTCTGGTCACCGGACACGGCCAGCGCGCTCGACGCCCGCTCAATCGCCGACGCCAAGGCCGTGGGTTCTGGGGTGGCGTTTGGGCGCGAGGTCGCCGGCCGCACGTTGACGTTCGAGCCTGCGAACGGGGCCTTCACTGACCGCGAGACCGGCTCGACGTGGTCAATCTCCGGCGAGGCCGTGGCGGGAGCGCTGGAGGGCATCCAACTACCGCCGGTAGTTCACGCCAACCACTTCTGGTTCGCCTGGGCCGCGTTCTACCCCGAAACGCGCCTCGTCAAGTAGAAGGCGCGCCCTGGCGGTGAACGGTTGTGACCCGAACCTCGACCTACTGCGCTCCCGCTTGTACCGTGCGCCGCGGCTTATACGGTTGTCGGCCGCCACGACCGGCGCCGGCTCGTTACCCTTGCCCTGATGCACACCCTTGGCTTTTGGCTCGTCGTCGGAATCCTCGCCGTCGTCGAGGCCGCCGTTATCGTCACCGCGCTGCGCATGCGCGTGCGATCCACCGCGCCCCGCAGCGTCGTCGGCGGCCGCCCCGCCGAGATCTCGTGGACGCTGCTTCCGGCACTGCTGCTCGCGGTGCTGGTCCTGGTGTCGTACCAAGCCGGATAGAAGCACAGGCCCCATGAACGCCTCGGACAATCCACTCGCTGTTCACGTGCGCCGTGCCGGGCAGTGGGCCATGGGCGCCGCGGTGCTCACCATCGGACTCATCACCTATGGCGCCTGGGTGCGCGTGTCCGGGGCCGGCCTGGGATGTCCCGACTGGCCGCTGTGCGAGGGCGTGATCCTTCCGGAGCTCGAGGGCGCCACCGCCATCGAGTTCGGTCACCGCGTCTACGCCGGCGTGACCATGATCGCCACCGCGCTCGCCGCTTGGTACGGGTTCCGCGGCCGGGCCATCGACCCCCGAACCAACCGCCTGTTCCTGTGGGCGCTGGCGGCCATCGTCGCCCAGGCCGGTCTGGGGGGCGCCACCGTGCTCACCGAGCTGCACGGCATGGTGCGCCTGGCCCATCTCACCTTTTCCCTGCTCACCCTGGCCCTGCTGACCATCGGCGCGTTGCAAGCGCTGGGTTGGACCCGCGCGGCGCTGCCCGGCGTGCGGCGCACGCGGGCGCTGCTGGTCGCGACGGCCTTCGTGGTGCTCGTGGGAGGCTCCATCGTGGGCACCAACTCCAGCGCCGGCTGCCCCACCCTGCCCCTCTGCGACGGGAGCGTAGGTGCCGAGAATCTGACCCTGCATATGCTGCATCGGGCCGCGGCCTCGGCGCTCCTGCTCACGTTTTTCTTTACCGCCTGGCAGGTCTGGCGGCGCGGGGGACTCGGTCTTCCCTTCACCTTGAGCCTGGCCGCGGGCCTCGTCTCTTCCGCGCAATTCGCCGTCGGCGTCACGTCCATCGCCATCGGCCTCTATCCCGAGCTGCGCGTGCTCCATCTGGCGTTCGCCACCCTGCTCTGGTGGGTCGTGGTCATTCATTTCGGTCTGGCGCTCCACCCGCGGCGCCGCTGATGCCCAACCTGGCGCGCCACTTCATCTCACTCGCAAAGCCCCGCATCGTCCTGCTGCTCGTCTTCACGGCCGCCGCCGGGATGTGGAAAGCCGCCGCCGGCAGCCCCGAACCTGCGGTATTGCTGGCCGTCGTGCTCGCCGGCGCACTGGCCGCCGCCGGGGCCAACATCATCAATCAGGGGTTGGAGCCCGACATCGACGCCCGGATGCGCCGCACCCGCGAACGCGCCGTGGCGTCGCGACGGGTCGGCCCGACCGCGGCCGTCATTGCCGGCGTGGCGCTAGTGGCGATCGCCGTCGTCGCCCTTGCGGTCACCACCAACCTCCTGGCCGCGCTGCTCACGCTCGCCGCGGCCGCCGTCTACGTCTTCGTGTACACCATCGGGCTCAAGCGCCGCTCATGGAACAACATCGTGATCGGCGGCGCCGCCGGCGCGTTCCCGCCGCTCATCGGCGCGGCTGCCGTGACAGGCCACGTCGACGCTGTCGGTCTTTACATGTTCGCGTTCGTGTTTTTCTGGACGCCGCCACACTTCTGGACGCTGTCGCTGGTTCTGCGCGACGACTACACCGCGGCCAGGATTCCGATGCTGGGGGCCATCGCCAGTCCTCGCGATACCGCCGTGCAGATCATGCTGTACATCCTGCTGCTGACGGCCCTGGCGTGGCTGCCGCTGGCCGCCGGCTACGGCGGGCTGGCGTTCGCCCTGGCGGCGACGCTGCTCGGCGCCTACTGGATGTATGCCTCCTGGCCCCTGCGCAACGGCGCCGGCTCCAAGCAGGCGTTGAGCGCCTACAAGTTCTCGCTGGTCTACCTCGCGCTGGTATTCCTGGTGCTGGCCGTCGAACCGATGCTGCCCTGGTATGCCTAGGCCGGGATCGGCATCGATCGAACAGGCGGTCGTCCCTGTCCAAAGATTCGGCGGAACGCCGGGTCACCCCCGCGATCTCGTCGCATACCTGAGCGTTGCCACGATGGGCAGCGCGGCAAGGACGACCACGGCCGCCGCGAAGAACGGCAGGCCGGCCATGTCCTCGAACTGCCCGGCCAGTCGCCCGCTGCCGGCCGCACCGGCGGCGACGCCCAGCGAATACACCGCATAGAAGACCCCGAATACTCTCCCGCGGCGCCTGGGGCCGGTGGCTTCCGTGACCAACGCCGCCGCCGCCGGAAATACGAGCCCGTACCCGAGGCCGAAAACGGCCATTCCGATGGCAATTCCGGCATAGCCGGCGGACGTTCCGACCACGGCCAGCCCGGCGGCCACGCCAAAGAGCCCGACGATCAGAGGAATGAATCGTCCAATGCGATCGCTCGCGCCTCCAATGGGACTGGCCATCACCAGCATCGACACCAGCGCGTAGATCGCGAAGCTGACGCCGGATCGTGCGGCGGTCTCTCCTTGGTCTTCCAGCACGAGGGGCAGGTGCGTCACCAGGACGCCGACGCCAACGGTGATGGCGAATTGCGCGGCATAGGCCGACCACAGCAATCGGCTGCGCCACAGGGCGGGAAGCGGCTCGGCGTCGCTTGCGAGGGTGCGCGAATCCGACGGGCGCCATGCCCTTCGCGACGTCGTCGCAAAGATGATGAGCGTAGCCATCACGAAGGCGCCGTCGGCCAGGAAGACGGCGTTCGCGCCCCACGCGTCGCGAAGCAGCCCGGCGGCCGGCGGTCCGATCATCGCCGGGATTGCGATCAGGGCGCCCGCAAGCGCCATCGCCCGCGCTCGCCGCTCGGTCACGGCGCGGTCGCCCAGGATGGCAAAAGCCCCGGGCGTCAGCGCGGCCGCCCCGAGGCCGTGGACCGCTCGCGCGGCCAAGAGCTGCTCCGGCGAGCGGACAATCGCGTAGCTCAGGACGGCCAGCGCCGTGATTCCCAGGCCGAGAAGCACTGGAAGCCGGCGCCCCCACCGGTCGAGGACGAACCCGGCCGCTAGGTTGCCGAAAAGATTCGTGACCGAGTAGGCCGCGACGATCACGCCGACCAACGTGGCCGACGCGCCGAGGTCCCGAGCGTGCGGCGCCATGATCGGGAACTGCATGAAGAGATCGAAGAACGCCGCCAGCACCACCATCCGCGCGGCCCAAGTGGCGTAGCGCGTGACGCCTTCGGAGTGGTTATTCGCGGAGTTCGCTGGTGCCACGGAGCGGATTTTCCGAAATCCTTCGACTAGGCCGCGAGTATGGCGAACTCGAGCTTCCGTGCCGGCGCCTCCGGAATCACACGACCAGTGATCCCCCGCCAAACCCGCCTGCTGGGTTCGATGGCACGTCTCCGCTTGCTTCAGCCGCGCGGTTGCGCTGCTAGCCTCTAGTCTAGGTCGAGACTCGGATCCCATCGCCCTCATGGATTTCGCGCACGGGCGGTCGTCGGGACGGGCTTCCTTCAGCCCGCGCGAGTTCGCGCGCGCCCTCGGCGCCACCTTCGCCTATACGCCGCGCGTGATGGCCATGGTGTGGCAAACCAGTCCGGGGCTCACCGCGGGCGTAGCCGCCGTCACGGCGGTTCGCGCCCTCATTCCGGCGGCCACGATTTGGCTCACGAAGCTGGTGATCGACGCGGTCGTCGAGGCCATCGCCGTCGGCGGGTCGGGCGAATCGGTCAACCGCGTAGTCCTGCTGGTGGTAGTGCAGCTGGCCCTGGCGCTGGTCGGCACGGCGCTCGATCACGGTGGCAACGCGCTGCAAGCGATGCTGGGCGACCGCTTCTCGAACCGGATCAACATCATGATCCTGGAAAAGGCCGAGACGCTGGACCTGGCCTACTTCGAAGACTCGACGTTCTACGACATGCTGGAGCGCGCCCGCCGCGAGGCCAACATGCGCCCGACCGGGCTCGTCACCAACGTCTTTTCGCTGGCCGGCAGCTTCATTCAGCTTGTCTCGGTGGCGGCGCTGCTGGCGGCGCTCGCGTGGTGGATTCTGCTGGTGGTTGCGGTCACGTCCATCCCCTACCTCGGCGCCGACATGTGGTTCGCCCGCGCGCGCTACCGGATGAACTGGCGGCGCGCGCCCGACGCCCGCCGGCTCTGGTATCTGGGCTACGTGATGACGTCGGACGAGACGGTCAAGGAGGTGCGGCTGTTCGACCTGGGCGGCCATCTGCTGGACCAATACCGCCGCACCTTTGCCCGGTTCTACCGCGAGAATCGCAAGCTCACGCTGTCGCGCGAGAGCATCACCTTCGCACTGGGCATCGTGTCCGCGGGCACGGCGTCCGGGCTGTACATCTTCGTGGCGCTGGCCACCATCGCGGGGCGGCTGACGCTGGGCGACCTCACGCTCTATCACCAGGCGCTGGTGCAGACCCAGGAGCGGCTGCGGCGAATCTTCTCCGGCGTGAACTCGATGTATGAGGCCAACCTGTTTTTGACCAACCTGTTCGACTTTCTCGCCTTCGAGCCGACCATTCGCCCCGATCCGGGGCAACGACCGGTGCCGCGACCGATCCGCCAAGGGATGGCGTTTCACGACGTCCACTTCAGCTATCCCGGCGTGCGCGAGCCGGTGTTGCGCGGCATCGACCTCACCATCGACCGCGGCGAGACCATCGCGCTGGTCGGTGCCAACGGCGCGGGCAAGACCACCATCGTCAAGCTGCTCACCCGCCTCTACGATCCCTCGCGCGGACGGGTCACTTTGGACGGCGTGGACCTGCGCGAATACGACGTCGCCAGCGTGCGCAGCCAGATCGGGGTGACGTTTCAGGACTTCGTGCAGTTTCACGCCACGGCCAACGACAACATCGGCTACGGCAACCTGCCGCTCAAGGACGTGCGTTCCCTGGTGGAATCTGCGGCGCAACGCAGCGGCGCGGCCGAGACCATCGACGGGCTGCCCGACACCTACGACACCACGCTGGGGCGCTGGTGGGGCGACGGCACCGAGCTTTCCGGCGGCGAGTGGCAGAAGATCGCGCTGGCCCGCGGCTACATGCGCGACGCCCAGCTGCTCATCCTCGATGAGCCCACCGCGTCGCTCGACGCGCGCACCGAGTACGAAGTCTTCCAGCGATTCAGGGAGCTGACCTCCGACCACATGGCGGTGCTGATCTCGCACCGCTTCTCCACCGTGCGGATGGCCGACCGCATCTACGTGATCGAGGACGGGCGGGTGTCCGAGCACGGCACGCACGAGGAGCTGCTGGCCCGCGACGGAACCTACGCCACCTGGTTCGGCATGCAGGCGTCGGCCTATCGGTAGCGGACCCGCTTCCCAGCGGCTGCAATTGCTGCGAAAATGACCAAAATGCGGCGGGGACTCAGCGATGCGCGGGTCGCCGGACGCGGCGGAGGGATCGAGTTGACGAGTAACCGGCTTGCGGCAGCCAAATGACGCCGGAGCTGATCGGCATTCTGAGCGTGGGCGCTGCCCTGGCGACCCTCAACCTCGCCGTCGCCGCCTGGCTGCGCGCCGACATCAGAGATGTGCGCACCGAAGTCCACGCCGTACGGACCGAGTTGAAGACTGATATCCACACCGTGCGGACTGAGTTGGGGGCCGAGATTCGTGAATTGCGGACGGACGTGCACGGACTGGACCAACGGACGTCGCGCATCGAAGGCGTGATCGAAGGACTGTTCGTCGGCATGAACGGGCGCGGGCGCGCGACACCGCGAAGTGCAGGACAGGAACGCGGCGAGGAAGAAGCGTCCTGACGGTGGTCGACGCGCGCTCCTTCGTCTGAGGAAAAGAGCCCCGTTTTGTGGGCGACGGCGGCGGCCCGTACGATCGCGGCAGCTACTGCCGCGGGAGATGTGTCATGTCTGAGACGGAGACGTTGAAAGTGGGCGACGAGGCACCGGACTTCGAGCTTCCGACGGCCCCCAGGGACGCGGAGCCGTTCAAGCTGAGCGACCATCGCGGGTCGACGGTGGTCATCAACTTCGTGCCGGCGGCGTTCTCGCCGGTGTGCAGCGACCAGCTCCCGATCATCCAGGAGAAGCTCGGCGGGCGCGAGGGGACCGTGACGGTCGCGATCTCCACGGACAACACCTGGACGCTCAAGGCCTGGGCCGAGCAGTCGGGTGTGAGCTATCCGGTGCTGAGCGACTTCAACCCGCTCGGAGCGACGGCGAGCGCCTACGGGGTGCTCATCGAGGACATGAACATCGCCAACCGCGTGATCGTCGTGGTCGACGATGACGGCAAGGTCGCGCACATCGAAACCGCCCCAGAGGTGGCCGAGTTGCCCGACTACGACCCCGTGATGGCGTGCCTATCGGGCTGAAGTCCGGGGGCGGCAGTTGCCGCGGACGAGCATCCCGCTCTTGGCGACAAAAGGCCAGAGGCCACCCGGGGGTGGCCTCTTCCCAGCCGCCGAAGCAACTGGGGGAATCGCCCTAACGGTCTTACCGTCCCTGAAGGCTTGTCAAGAATTCGTCAGTCGGAGTGCCCGTTCTGGCGCCCGGTGCGTCACAATCGGGCCAGTGAGTCCGCATTGAACGGAGGACGTTCGTGAGATTTCCGAATCCGGTCTTGGCCACGCTGCGCCGAGGCGAAGTGTCCATTGGCTCCTGGCTCAACCTGGCGTCGCCGCTGGCGGCCGAGGTGATGGCGGTGGGCGGCTGCGAGTGGCTGGTGATCGACGCCGAGCATGCGCCCTGGGACCTGGGGATGATCACGGAAGGACTCCGGGCCATCGAGTCGCAGGGATGCGTGCCGCTGGTGCGTCCCTGGACCAACGACCCGGCCTGCTTCGGACAGATCCTGGACGCCGGCGCCATGGGACTGGTGGTACCGCACGTGAGCACGGTGGAGCAGGCCGAGGCCATCGCCGAAGCCGTGCGCTATCCGCCCCGCGGGCACCGCTCGGCGGGAACCTCTCGCGCCACCATCGACCGCGCCTGGTCCGCGCAAGCCAACGACAACCTGATCATTTGCCCCCAGATCGAAGACCTGGAGGGCGTGGCCAACACCCAGGCGATCATGGAGGTCGACGGCATGGACGTGGCCTACATCGGGCCGTCCGATCTGGCTCTGTCCATGGGCCTCACCAGCGCCGACATGTTCACGAACGCCGATCACGCGGCCGCCATCGCCGGAGTCCTGGCGGGGGCGCAGGCCGCCGGGAAGCCGGCCGGACTGCCCGCGCCCACCGTGGAGCGGGCCCGTCAGCTCATCGATCAGGGATTCACGATGATCGACTACTCGAGCGACTACCGCATTCTGCAGGCCGCGCTGGCTGAGCAACTCGCCGCGGTGCGGGCCTGATGGGCGCGGAGGGCGGCGTGAGCTACCTGACCACCGAGAAGGTCGCCGTGATGGGCGCGGCGGGCGCCGTGGGATCCAACCTCGTTCAAGCCCTGATCTCCACCGGCACGGCCAACACCGTCGCCATGTACGACCCCTACGGACCGGGCCTGGCGGGTGCGGCCGAGGAGATTTACCACTGCGCCTTTCCCGAGGCGCAAGTGACCTGGACGACTGACGCGGGCGAGGCGCTGGACGGCGCGGCCTTCGTGCTCAGCTCCGGCGGCGCGCCGCGCCGCGAGGGCATGACGCGCGAGGACCTGCTGCGCGGCAACGCCGAGATCGCCGCGCAGCTGGGGAAGGACATCAGCCAGCACGCACCCGAGGCCAAGCTGGTGGTCATCGTCTTCAACCCGGCGGACGTCACCGGCCTGGTGACCCTGGTGCACTCGGGCCTGCCGCCGCAGCGCGTCACCACGCTGGCGGCGCTGGACAGCACCCGTCTGCAGACGCGCCTGGCGCAGCATTTCGGTGTGCCGCAGCACCGGGTGTACGGCTGCCGCACCTACGGCGGGCACGGCCAGGAAATGGCGCTCTACAAGGGCGCGATCCAGATTGACGGGGTGCCGCTCAACGACATCGTGAACGACGGGGCCGAAGCCAACGGCGTGGGGTTGGACGCCGACGGCTGGCAGGCGATCCGCGAGCACGTCCTCGGCGGCGGCGCGCGCGTCATCAAGCTGCGGGGACGGTCCTCATTCCAGTCGCCGGCGCACCTCACCGCGATGATGGTGCGGGCCGCCTGCGGCGGCGAGCCGTTCGAGTGGCCCTGCGGCGCATTCGTCACGGGCGAGCCGTACGCCAACGTCATGATGGCCATGCCCACCACGCTCGGTCAGGGCGGGGTTGCCTGGCGGCTGCCCGAAGGCGACGCGGACGAGCGGGCGGAACTCGACGCGGCCTATGCGCACCTCCAGCACCTGCGCGACGAGACGATCGGCATGGGCCTAATCCCGGCCGTCGCCGATTGGGGCTCGGTGAACCCGCACCTGGCGGGCTGACGCGGGGTTAGCCGTAGGTGCGCATCAGCTCTTCGGGCGTGAGGCGGCCGGCGTTGGTGGCCGAGTAGACGGCCGCCTCGACGCGGCGGTTGGCATCCAGCACAAAGGCCGTGGCCTGGAAGGCGCGGCGGCGCTCGAAACGGTAGGCGCCCACCGCGTCGAGGGCGTCGGGGTAGGCAAGCTCGCCCACCAGCGGGAACTCGAGCCCCAGGCGCTCCGTCAGCGCCGCAATGTCCTCACGCGGGTCGACCGAGAGTCCCACCACGTCAACGCCGATCGCGTCAAGGGTGTCGAGCAACCAGTTGTAGCCGGCCAACTGCCGGCGACAGTGCGATCACCAGTGGCCGCGGTAGAACAGCAGTGCCGTGCGTCGATCCCCAAGGTCGTCCGGCACGCGGAACGGCGTCCCGTCGCCCAGCACGCCCGCTAGCGTTGGAAACGCATCGCCGAGGTTGAGTCGTGCCATGTCGATGCTCCCCTTTCGTTCGCGCCAGTATGACCGACGGCGGCAGAGCCACCAGCCATTCGTGGTGAGCCATTCGGCAAGCTCAGGGCAGGCTCTGTCGAACCACGAGCGGATTCCCCACCATTACCGACCACGGCCCCGATTTGACACAATTGGGCGACGACCTTCCCGGTCCGCCGGGACTTTCCTGGAGACAACCCATGGCATCACAGTCGACACCCGAGATCGTCGCCTATCTGAAGCCCGTCTGCGGCTGGAGCGCCGGCGTCCGCGCCGTCCTCGACAAGTACGACCTCGGCTACGAGGACAAGGACATCATCAACAGCCCGACGAACTACCACGAGATGGTGATCAAGAGCGGTCAGCCGCTGTCGCCCTGCGTGGTGGTCGACGGCCGCATGCTGGCCGACGTCAGCGGCGAAGAGGTCGAAGCCTGGCTCGCCGACAAGGGCTACATCGCCAAGAACAACCTGCCCACGCCGGTCCCCATCGACCGCGCCTGCGCCGACGAAGTCCACGCCGCCAATGTCACGTTCGAGGACCTGTAGCGCCACCATTCCCGCTCCAAGTCGCCGGTTCCGGTGGGAGTCTTGAGCTAGAGAAGGTGAATTCGTTGGCCTGGCACACAGCGGGAGTGCTGTAGCGCTTGGTAGCGTTGCGGATGAAGACCATCACAGTGTCGGTTGATGAGAAGACCTACCGGCTTGCCTGTGCCAAGGCGGCAAAGCACGGAACGTCAGTTTCGGCGCTGATGCGCGACTATCTGGTGACCCTGGTGCAAGGGCAAGTGATCGAGACGGAGTTCAACCGCCTGCGTCGACTGCAGGATCAGACGCTGGCCGCCATCCACGCACGCGGCGGCGGTTTGCGGGTGGCGGACAACCTCCCCCGCAGCGACTTGCACCGGCGCGATGCGCTTCGTTGATTCGAACGTTCTGATCTACGCGGTCAGCGCCGCGGCCGGAGACGCGCAAAAATTCGCCGCGCGCTGGATGCACTGGCCGTGCGGCCGGCCCTCAGCCCCGCAACTCCGCGCCCAACCGGTGCTGGAGCGCTCGGACGACGCGGTTGTGCGCCTTGTCCGCTTCCTTGTCCGTGAGCGTCCGGTCCGGCGCCGCATAGCTGAGCGCGTAGGCGAGGCTGCGCTTGCCGGCGGCGATCTGCTCGCCGCGGTACTCGTCGAACATTCGCACCGAGGCCAACAACGGACGCCCCGCGCGCTGGATCGTCTCCAGCACCTCGGCTTGGGCCACGGCCTCGTCGACGACGACGGCCACGTCACGCAGCGCGGCGGGATACTCCGACCACGCCGTGAACGACGGCGGGCCGGCCGACGCGTCTCGCAGCGCGCCCACGTCCACCAGCAGCGCCCAGGCGCGTTCGTCCAGGTCATAGGCCGCGGCCACCTCGGGCTCGATGGCGCCGTAGGCGGACAGCGTCCGACCCGCTTGCGTTGCTGCCGCCGCCTGCCCCGGCGCGAACGTCGGGTGCTGGACCTCCTCGTGGCTGACCGTGGACAGGTCGACGCCTGACCGCGCCAGCAATTCGTCGACGAGTCCGCGAACGAACGGAAGCTCGACGGTCGCGGTTTCGTCCCAGCGCCCGGCGCTGACGCGCTCGCCGATCACCGCCGTCAGCAGCAGCGGCTCCTCCGGCAGATCGTCGGGGCGCGGCAGGAACGTCGGCTGGCACTCGAAGAGCAGCAGATCTCGGTCGGTATGACGGCGGTTGGCGCGCAGGGTTTCCAGCATCGTCGACAGGCCGGTGAGCCTGAGCGTCGACTCATCCGACGACAGCGGATTGCGGATCGCCAGCGGCGCTCGATGCAACGGCAGCAGCCGGTCGGTGAGCGCGCGCCCGGCGTCGTTCATCGCGGAACGGTGAATCATTTCCCAGGTCTCGGGGTCGCCCAGCGGCGTTTCCGGATCGGCGTCCAGCAGGTCCGGCGACACCAGTCGCGCCAGCCGGGCCTCGCTCGTGAGCGCATAGGTTACGCACTCGGTGAATCCAAGGCCGACCATCACGTCCCGCAGCTCGTCGTCGCGCGGGTCAAGCTCGCCCGGCACCACGTCCGTCACGCCGCCGGTGGGCAGCGTATTCGGTATGCGGTCATAGCCGAGCAGGCGCGCGACCTCTTCCACCACGTCGGCGGGCGTCGTCACGTCGCGGCGCCAGAATGGCGGCTGGACGTGCAGTACGTCGTCGAACTCGGTCACGTCGAAGGCCAGCGCTTCGAGAGACCGCCGCACTTCGGAGCGTTCGTAGACCAGGCCCATCAGGCGCCCGATGCGGTCGAACTCGAGCGAAACGGGCTCGGGTTGGCTCGGCGCCGGATAGGCGTCCGCCGACAGGAACTCCCCGAGTCCCGCGCCGATCGTCTCGATGAGCTGCACGCAGCGTCGCAGCGCGGGTTCAGTGAGCTCAGGGGGCAGGTCTTTCTCGAACCGGCGCGAGGCCTCGCTGCGCAGCGCCAGCCGATGCGCCGTGCGGCGAATGCTCACAGGATCGAAGGTTGCCGACTCCAGCAGCACCGTCGACGTGGCGTCGGTGACCTCCGTGGCCAACCCGCCCATCACGCCCGCCAGCGCCACCGGGCCTTCGCCGTCCACAATGCAGAGCGTCTCGGCGGTTAGCTCCCGGTCCTGGCCGTCCAGCGTCACCAGCCGCTCTCCGGGCCGGGCCGTGCGGACGCCGATCATGCCCCCGCGGATGGTGTCCCAATCGAACGCGTGCAGCGGCTGCCCGGTTTCCAGCATCACGTAGTTCGTCACGTCCACGATCGTGTTGATCGGCCGCATGCCCGCCAGCTCCAGCCGCTTGCGCAGCCACGTCGGCGACTCGCCCACCTCCACGTCGCGCACGAACGCCGCCGAATAGCGGGCGCAGAGCGCCGGATCGTCGATCTCCAGGTGCACCGAGGGCCACTGCTCGCCGTCGCTCGCCCGAGCGTCGGGAATTGGCGAGCGGACCTCGGCGCCAAAGAGCGCGGCGGCCTCGCGCGCGATGCCCAGCACCGAGAGGGCGTCCGGGCGGTTGGCCTTGAGCTCGAATTCGATCACCTCGTCGCCCAGGACCTCGGTCAAGGGCCGACCGACCGGGGCGTCGGGCTCCAGGATCAGGATGCCCTCGTGGTCGTCGCTCAGCCCCAACTCGCGGTTCGAGCACAACATGCCGCGAGAGACGACGCCGCGAATCTTGGTCGGCTTGAGCTCCTTCAGCCGCGGCTCGTCCGAGTAGGCGTCCCACAGCCGCGCGCCCTCATGCGCAAAGGCGATCCTGTCGCCGACCGCGAAGTTCCACGCGCCGCAGACCACTTGGATCTCGTCGGCGCCGGTGGTCACCGTCGGCAGGTTGAGCCGGTCGGCGTTCGGATGCGGGTCGATTCGCACGACCTCGCCCACCACCACCCGGTCCCAGTGCTCGCCGGCGCGGTGAATCTCGGCGACCTCGAACCCAGCGTCGGTCAGCCGCCGCGCGGCCTCGTCAACCGGCGCGCTTACGCCCGAAAGCTCGCACAGCCACTCGTAGGGCACTCGCATGAGCTAGTGGAACTGCCTGAGGAACCGCAGGTCGTTGCGGTAGAAGCTGCGGATGTCGGTAACACCGTATTTCAGCATGGCGATGCGCTCCACGCCCATGCCGAAGGCAAAACCCTGATACACCTCGGGGTCGTAGCCCACGTTCGCAAGCACCGTGGGGTGCACCATGCCGGCGCCCAGAATCTCGATCCAGCCGCTGCCCCCGCAGACTGAGCAGCCGCCGCTGTCGCAGGCGTGGCAGGACATCTCGGCCTCGGCGCTGGGCTCGGTGAAGGGAAAATAGCTGGCGCGAATCCGCAGCTCGCGGTCCGGACCGAACATCGCCCGCACGAAGTGCGTTAGCGTGCCCCGCAGGTCCGCCATGGTGATGTGTTCGTCGATGGCCAGCCCCTCGACCTGCATGAACTCCGACTCATGCGAGGCGTCGCGGTTCTCATAGCGATAGACCTTGCCCGGCACGATCACGCGCACCGGCGGGCGCACCTGCTCCATCACGCGGGCCTGCACCGGCGAGGTGTGAGTCCGCAGCAGCAAATCGCCGGGCCGCGCTTGTTGCTGGAGGTGGAAGGTGTCCCACATGTCGCGCGCCGGGTGGTCGGCGGGAATGTTGAGCAGCTCGAAGTTGTAGCGGTCCCACTCCACCTCCGGTCCGCTGACGGCGCGGAAGCCCAGCGGCGCAAGCACCGCGCGAATCTCACGCAGCGTGCGCGTCAGCGGATGCAACCGGCCCAGGCGCACCGGATAGCCGGGCATGGTGACGTCCGTGTCGGATTCATGGACGCGACGGCTCAGGCGGTCGCGGCGGGCGGTGAGCGCTGCTTCGAGGTCCTGGCGCGCGGCGTTGGCGGCCTGCCCCGCGGCCCGGCGCTCCTCCGGTGGCAAATCACGAATCGACCGCAGGATGCCAGTGAGCGCGCTGCGCCGTCCCAAGTGCGCCACGCGCCAGGCTTCCAACGCCGCGTCGGAGCCGGCCTGCGCCAGCTCGGCCCGCGCCTCGGTCAGCAACTCGTCAATGCGCTCGCGCACTCGGGTCCTTATTCGTGGAATCGGCCGCGCGCTGCCGCGCGGCCTCGAACAGGATAACGGCGGCCGCGGCGGCCGCGTTGAGCGATTCAATCTCGCGCTGCATCGGCACGCGCACGGCGGCGCGGCTCGCGGCGCGCCAGGCGGGCGAAACACCCGCCGATTCAGCTCCCACGATCAGTCCGCAGGCGCCCGTCCAGTCGATGTCGTGGTAGGTCAGCTCGGCGTCGGCGCTGGCCGCGTACAGATCGGCCTCGGCGTCGAGCGACTCGAGGTTCGCCGGTTCGGCCGCTTTCCGAATGGGCACGCGAAACTGTCCGCCCGCGCCCGCCCGCATGGCCTTGGGACCGTAGGCATCCGCCGTACCCGGGGTGCAGATCACGCCCGTCGCGCCCGCCGCGGCGGCGCTGCGAACCATGGCGCCGACGTTGCCGGGGTCTTGCACGCCGTCCAGGACCAGGAGCAGCGCGGGGCCCGAAACCGGCGGAGGGTCCGGCGCGGCGATCACCGCGAGCACGCCTTGTGGTGTCTCGGTATCGGCGACGGCGTTGAATACCCCGTCGGTGCAACGGCGCACGGAAACTCCCTGCGCTGCGGCCTCGTCGACAACTGCCGCGGCGGCTGGTGATGGGTCCTCCACGCACAGCACCGACTCAACTACGCCCGCATGCAACGCCTCGGCCACGAGCTTCGGTCCCTCGACGACCGTGTGGCCGGCGCGGCGGCGCGCGCTCCCGCGCTGGAGGGAACGCACATGGGCAACCGTCGGGTTGCGGACACTGCGGATGACCGGCGCCGGAGCCACGGCCCCACCGCGCCTAGGCGGCGGCTTGCGCCGCCTTCACCAGGTCTTCGAAGGCCTCGGGCTCGTTGAGCGCCAGGTCCGCCAGCACCTTGCGGTCGAGGTCGATGTTGGCCCGCCGCAGCCCGTGCATGAACTGGCTGTAGGTCATGCCCAGGGCGCGAGCGCGCGCGTTGATGCGAAGGATCCAGCCGCGCCGCATGTCGCGCCGCCGCGTGCGCCGGTGGGCGTAGGCGTACTGCCGCGCGTGCATCAGGTCTTCGTGGGCGGCCTTGAACTGACGGCTGCGCGCGCCCTTGTGGCCCCGCACCGCCTTGAGAACGCGGCGGCGGCGCTTGCGGCTGGCAACGCTGCGCTTCACTCGTGCCATCGACGATCCGCTCTATCCGGCGAGCAGGCGCTTGGCCTGCTTGAGCTGACCGCCGGTGATGGGCTGCTCGTGGCCCTTGCTGCGGCGGGCACGGCTGCTCTTCTTGCGCCGCAGGGTCTGCGCCGTGCTCTTGGCGCACGTCACCTTGCCATTGGCGGTTTTTCGCAGCCGCTTAACGGCGGCTTTTCGTGTTTTGAGTTTTGGCATAGGACAACAAAACCGCGGCGCTGCACGCCGCGATGCTTCAGGGTAGCACGGGCCGGCCGTCTGGCCCTCGTCGAATCTTTGTCACGTCCGAACTATAGAAGCGGAAGGCGGGCCGCCGCGCCAAGTCAATCCACAGCGTCCTTAGGGGTTGGGCACTTCGAAGCGGAAGCCCTCGATGTCGATGTCAAGGTCTACCAGGCTCGGGTCGATGTCGAAAACCACGGCAATCGTGGCCGTCAGTCCGCCGGGCACGGCCTCGACCAGGAACAGCGGGCGGCCTTCCACTGCTGTCGACGGCATGGCGATAAGCGCATTGACTCCCGCCGTGTCCACGGCGATTTCGCTGCCGCCCGGCTCGATCAGCAGGATATTCGTCTTGGAGATCACGACGTTCCCGCCGTCGTTGGTGTTGCGGAACGTGATCGTCACGACCAGGAACAAGCCGCTCTTGGGCCGAAACGCCGAGCCGTGAACCTGCGCCAACTCCTCCAACCGCTGCACCGAATCCAGCGTGACCTCCAGCCCGTCATCCCCAAGCCGCGTGTCCCCCACCGTGGGAAGGCCGGTGGGCGACTCGGCGGATTGCGCCACGCCTTCGGGCGTGGCCGCAGCCGTGGCCTCACCCTCGGTTTCAGCCTCTGTTGCTTCGTCGACATTGCGATCGACCGCGAGCGTCGCGACTTCTTGACCCTCGCTCCCCCCGCAGAACGGCAGCCCGAGTTCGGCAATGTCACTGACTTCGGCAGTGCGCAGAGCCTCAGGTATGCACCCGGTGAACTGGTTGCCCCCGCCGAGAAACAGCTCTCGCAGGTTCACCAGGCGCCCCAGCTCCGGTGGTATCTGCCCACTCAATTGATTCCATCCGAGGTGCAGCCATTCCAGGTTGGTGAGACGTCCAAACTCGGCCGGGATCATCCCCTGCAATTGATTTCCACTCAGCGACAGGGCTTTCAAGCCGGGGAGGTCGCTCAGCTCCGGCGGGATCGCTCCCTGCAGTTGATTCCCACCCAGCCACAGAGTGGTCAATCTGGCGAGGTCGCTCAGTTCCGGCGGGATCGGCCCGCTGAGTTGGTTCTCGTGAAGCACCAGTTCCAGCAGATTGGCAAGTCGACCCAACTCGGGTGGTATCGGCCCGGTCAGCTGGTTGTCCTCAAGCGACAGCCGCTGCAGAGCGTCGAGACCTTCCAGGGCCGGCGGGATCTCCCCGCTGAGCTGATTGGCGCCAAGACTCAGCGTCGCGAGGCTCGATAGCTGGCCCAACTCGGGTGGAATTGCTCCGGACAGCTGGTTGCGGCCCAGGTAGAGGTGAATCAGGTTGGCGAGGCTGCCCAACTCTGTCGGAATTGCCCCTTCTAACTGGTTCTCCGAGAGAATCAACTGAATCAGGTTGGCGAGCCGGCCCAGCGAGGCCGGGATCTCCCCAGACAGCTGGTTGCCACGGAGGCTCAGATGTTGCAGATCGGTCAGGTTGCCGATTTCGGACGGGATCGGCCCGCTAAGCTGGTTCCAATCTAGGCCCAATTCGTTCAGGTTGCCGAGACGGCCCAACTCAGCGGGGATCGGCCCGCTGAGTTGATTCTGGTAAAGCCGCAGCACTTCCAGATTTGCAAGGTTGCCCAACTCAGGCGGGATCGTCCCGCTCAATTGGTTTTGGTGTAGCCGCAGTTCCTTCAGATTCGCAAGATCGCCCAACGCAGGCGGGATCGGCCCGCTGAGCTGGTTGTCCTTGAGTTCCAGTCTCACGAGTCTTGTCAGGCGACCTAGTTCGGGCGGGATGGGCCCGCTCAGTCGGTTCATCCAAAGCGCCAGCACTTCGAGCTTTGAAAGATTGGCCAGCTCAGCCGGGATGGTCCCGCTGAGTTGGCTATTCGGCAGCGACACTGCCGTAACTCGTCCATCGACCGTAGAGACGCCACGCCAGAATTCGAGTGGCGCGTCGCTCAGCCAGTTGTTGTTGTTCGTCCAATTCGGTCCATCGGTCGCGTGATAGAGCGCGACCAACGCTTCTCGATCAGTGGCGGGTCCCAGCGTCAGAGCCGTTTCTGGCTCGGGTGTCGGCGTCGATTCGGGACTCGAGCTTCCGCTCGCCCCACAAAACGGCAGCCCGAGTTCCCCAGCGTCGCTGTCCTCGATGTCTTGCCAAGCCGCGGGGATGCACCCGGTGAGCTGGTTGCCACCGGCGAGACGCAGATGCGTGAGTTCCTCGAGCCGGCCCAATTCGGTCGGAATTGTTCCGCCGAGCTGGTTCGACCCGAGGGTAAGCACCTTCAAGTTTGAGAGTTGGCCCAATTCGCGCGGGATCGGTCCCGTCAGCTCGTTGTCGAGGAGCTCCAGGTTTTGCAGCTTGGACAGACTTCCCAACGCGGCCGGGATCATGCCACTGAGTTCGTTGAACGCGAGACTCAGGGCCGTCAGGCTGGCGAGTTGGCCCAACGCCGGCGGAATTGCGCCGCTGAGCTGGTTCGATCCGAGCCCCAGCACTTCGAGGTTGGAGAGGTGAGCCAGCCCCGGTGGTATTGCGCCGGTGAGATCGTTGGCCCCGAGATCCAGTGCGATCAGATTGGAGAGGCGGCCCAGCTCGGGCGGGATCGGTCCAGTCAATTGGTTGAAGAAAAGCCCGATCCACTTCAGATTGGCGAGATCGCCCAGCGCCGGCGGGATTGTTCCCTCAAGCTGGTTGAGGGAAAGCTCCAGCAATTCCAGCTTGGTCAGGCGGCCCAACGCTGGCGGAATGGCTCCGGTGAGCCGATTGCCGATCAGGTTCAGCGCTTGCAGGTTTGCGAGGTCTCCCAGTTCAGGCGGCACGGCTCCGGTGAGTCGGTTGCCGCCGAGCCAGAGATGCGCCAAGTTGGCCATACGGCTCAACTCAGGTGGAATTGGCCCGCTGAGTTGGTTCTGGCGAAGGTCCAGCACGAGCAAGCTGGAGAGTTGGCTCAGTGCGGGCGGGATATCACCCTGCAACCGGTTGTCGGAAAGCTGCAGCTGCGTGACCCGGCTGTCGAAATCGGTCGTGACCCCATGCCATTCATCGAGCGGCGCCACGCTCAGCCAGTTGCTGTTGTTGGTCCAATTCGGTCCGTCCGTGGCGTGGTAGAGCGCGACGAGCGCCTCTCGATCCCTGGCAGCGGTGGACGCGGGCGCCGCGGTCGGCGCTTCCGTCGGGTCCGGCGTGGGGGTTGCCGCAGGCGCGACGCTGGGCGTCGGTGTTGGATCAGGCGTAGGCGTCGGGCTTCGGCCGGGCGTGGGAGTTGGCGACGGAGCGACCGACGGGGTTGGCTCGGGAGTCGGGTTGGGCGAAGGGGTGACCGTTGGCGTTGACGTTGGTTCCGGCGCTGGCGCCGGAGTTGGCGGAACCGTGGATGCGGGAGCCGGCTCAGGTGTGGAAACGGGCGTGGCCGGCTGCGCCGGGGCTGTCGTCGGTGCTGAGTCGGGCCTCTCAGCCGTGTCCGCTGGCGCGTCGCACGCGGCCGCCATGAACGCGAATGCGAACAGGAGCATCAACGCGGTGGCCCGGATCGTCGTTGGCAGCGCCCCCCACGGAGCCCGTCGCACGCCGGCCCTCCCATCCATACTCAACTCGCCCCACAGAATGGCAAACCAAGCCTGTCGAGGTCGCTCTCCTCGAGGTCTCCCAACCCCTCGGAGATGCAGCCCGTGAACCGGTTATACGCAAGCTCGAGCGACCGCAGATTCGAGAGTTGGCCAAGCTCAGGCGGAATCGGTCCACTGAGATGATTGCGGTCGAGCCGCAGGTGCTCCAGCTGGCCGAGGCGGCCGAAGTCGGACGGAATCGGCCCATGCAGCCGGTTCCCCGCAAGAACCAGAACGCGCAGGCTGGACAGACGGCCGAGCTCGGGCGGGATCGGACCACTGAGTTGATTCTCTGCGAGCGCTAGCGCCGTCACGCGACCGCTGGCATCCGTAGTGACCCCGATCCATTCGCCGAGGGGCGCCCCGCTGAGCCAGTTGGTGCTGTGCACCCAATTGGGCCCGTCGGTCGCGCGATAGAGCGCGACCAGTGCCGCGCGGTCGGCGGCGATGGCGGCTCGCAGTCCCCCGGCCGACGCCGGATCCGCAACGGCGCAGAACGGCAATCCGAGCTCTTGGAGGTCGCTGCGCGGTAGCTCGGCCAAGGCCGCGGGCATGCATCCGCTGAACTGGTTGCCACCGGCGAGGCGCAGCGACGTCAGTTTGGTGAGGCGACCGAGTGCGGCAGGAATGGCTCCCCGCAACTGGTTGTCGCTCAGCCACAGCTCGTCCAAATTGGCCAGGCGGCCGAGTGCAGAAGGAATCGCCCCGCTGAGCTGGTTGTCGCGGAGGTCCAGCCCGACCAGGCTTGCAAGCTGGCCCAATTCGGGCGGGATTTGCCCGCTGAGTCGATTGTCTCTGAGGTTCAGCCCGACCAGATTGGAAAGCTGTCCCAGTGAGGGCGGAATCGGCCCGCTGAGCTGATTGGAACCGAGCCCCAATCCGTACAGCTCGGTGAGTTGCCCCAATTCGGGCGGGATCGGCCCGCTCAACCGGTTGCGGGAGACATCCAGCTCTTGCAGGTGGCTCGGCTGACCCAACTCCGGCGGGATCGGCCCGTCCAGTCGATTTCCACCAAGATCCAAGAGTTCCAGGTTGGCGAGCTGGCCCAACTCCGGCGGAATCGTCCCGCTCAGCTGGTTGTCCCGCAGGACCAGCCCAGCCAGTCTTGAGAGTCGACCCAGTTCGGGCGGGATCGGCCCCTGCAGTTGGTTCCCACGAAGATCCAGGAGTTCCAGGTTGGCGAGCTGGCCCAACGCAGGCGGGATCGCTCCGCCCAACCGGTTGAAGCGAATCTCGAGCCGTCGCAGCCGGGAGAGATTGCCAAATTCCGGCGGAATCTCCCCGCTAAGTTGGTTCCCAGAGAGCCACAGCGCTTCCAGACGTCCGAGGCTTCCCAGCGCGACCGGTAGCTCGCCGATCAGTTGATTGTCTTCGAGCGCCAGCCGCGTGACGCGGCCTGTTCGATCCGTGACCACGCCGTGCCATTCACCGAGCGGCGCGTCACTCAGCCAGTTGGCGGTGTTCGCCCAGTTCGGTCCGTCGGTCGCGTGATAGAGCGCGACCAGCACCTCCCGGTCTGGGTTCAGAGCGGGCGCGGGCGTGGCGGTCGGCGCTGCCCTAACGCTGGGCGTTGGGGTCGGTGGCGGTGCGCCGGCCGGAGTCGGGGCTGGGTCGGGTGACGGAGCGGGCGTGGCAGTCGACACTGCGGCCCGGTCCGCCGTGAGAACGGGTGTGGACGGCTCGGCCAAAGCGTGCGTCGGCGCCGCGCCCGCGGTCGCAGGCGCATCCGCCGGCGCGTCGCACGCCGCCGCCATGAGCGCCCATGCGACCAGGACCACGAGCGCAGCGGGACGGATGGTCATTGGCCATGCCTCCCGAGGAGGCGACTGCGCGGCGAGACGCTCCGCTGGTGTCCGCGGGCGGCTGTCCCACCGCGTTAGCGCGTGCAAGCATCGCCGAAGCCCAGGTGACGGGCAATCGTCGGCGCTGCCAAGTCACCGGAGCAGACCAGTCTCGATGCCTCGGGCGGACACGTGGCGCACCGCGCGTATCCGTGCTCGGGTCGACGCAAGATTCAAGTGTCCGGTGGCCTTTGCCTAGTCCCTTGAGCGGAGGCTGGAGGTCGAGCCCGATCCCCTCTCCCTCGAAGGCAAAGGGCCAGGGAATCGGGCATCCGAGGCTTGCGAGCGCGTGCCGTCCACTTCTGCAACCGTCTCCGTCCGCCGGAACGACGGGGGATTGCGGGGTGGTGACCGGGCTCACCGATGCCGTGCGGTAAAGTCGCCGGAACGGGAGGCCGGCCGCCGCGTTGTCGCGCGCCGCGATTCCCCGCTCAACGCGCCTCATGCACATTGCCGCATTCGCCGATGTCCACGCCAATCTGACCGCGCTGCGCGCGGTGCTGCGGGACATCGACGACCACGGGCCCTTCGATCTGATCGTGTCCAACGGCGATCAAATCCTCGGCGGGCCGCGTCCGCTCGAGACCTGGCGGGAGCTCGAGCGGTCCGGCGCCTATTGCCTGCGCGGCAACACCGAGCGCGATCTGGGCATCGGAAAGTTCCCACCAGCGCCCGCCGGCGGCCAATGGCGCGACCGCATCCTCGAGGTGTTCGACTGGACCATGGGCGCGGTGCCGGAGGATGTCCGCGCGAGGGCAGCCGGGCTGCCGCAGCGACTCGACCTGAGCATCGACAACGGGCCCCTGCTGGTCATCAGCCACGCCAATGGCGTCAATCTGGACGACTTCATGTGGCCGGATACCGATCCGTCGGAGCTTGACCGCTTGACCGGGACGCCCCCGCCGGCGTTGCTGGTCGTCGGGCATATCCACGCCCCGATGGACCTGAAGGTCGGGCCGACCCGCGTGCTGCGGGCGGGCAGCGTGGGCTTGATGTACGAAGCCAACGCTTACAACCAGGCCCATTGGACCGAGATCACCTGGGATGCGCCGCGACGCGCGTGGACGGCCCAGCCGCATGCCGTGACCTGGGACCACACCGCCGAGATCGCCGCGGGCCGCGCGGTTGGATATCCGGGCACGGAAATCCTGCCGGGATACGAGCGCGCCTAGCGGGCGTCTTGTTCGCGCGGGCGAGGGCTGCGATGCTTGCGCATGAGAGGCATCTCGCACGAGGCGACGATGAGCGCACCCTTGGCGGAAGAAACGATTCGCGACGCTTTGCGCGAGGTGATCGACCCCGAGATTGGCATCAACATCGTGGACCTGGGACTGATCTACGAGATCGAGCTGGCCTCCGCCGAGTCCGATGCCCACGACGTCTCGGTCACAATGACCCTGACGACGCCCGGATGCCCGGCCGGACCGCAAATCCTGCAGCAGGTGAAGCAGGTGGTGGAGGCGGTGCCCGGCGTGAGCAGCATGGATCTCGATCTCACGTTCAGCCCCTTGTGGAACGAGGAGATGCTGAGCGAGGACGTCCGCTGGATTCTGGGCCGGTAGCGCCAAGGTGGGGCGTGGCGCGCTCTGGCGTTGGGCGTGGGAGCCGCTCCTGACGCTGAGGTCGTGCGGGTTGCGGCGCGGGCGGCTCTATGCGGCGTGGATCGCGGTGCATGGCGTGCTGGCGGTGCTGCCGGCCATCACCCGCGGACGTCTCGACTGGCCGCCACTCAATGCCTGGGAGATGCCCGTGCAAGTGCGACCTGGGGGGGGCGTGCCGATCACATACTGGGTGATCCCCCTGGAGGCGAACTATGAGGGCACGCCGCTCAATACCTATTCGATCGTGCTCTGGAGCATGGTGGCCGCCTTGGCGCTTGCCCAAGTGGTCCGACCGGCCGCCGGCCGTCGCTGGCTCTGGCTGTCCGGCTGGATTTGTGCTGGGGGCCTCGCAGCGCTGATCGCGGCGGAGGAACATTACGATTGGAAAGGCTCTCTCGGTAGCCAAGTCCAATGGTTCGAGTTTGTTTCCTCCACGGTGCGCTGGGAGGTTGTCGTCGCGCCATTCGCAGCCCTGCCAGTAGCTTTAGCGGGCAATGTGATCTATCGGTCGGTGTCGAGGCTTCCTGCATTGGCCATGCTGTCTGTAGCCGCATGTATTTTTGCTATTGCCAGCTTAGCTCATGAAATCGTTCAGTATAACTTGTGGATGGATCTCCTAGAAGAAGGATCGGAAATGCTACTTGGAGCTGTACTTGCCGTGATATTGTACGAGCTGCTTATGCGATACTATATTGAGGTTAAGCACGAAGGCTCGCGGATAGGAGCATTAGCAGCACTAAGACGCCGATGGCGCGGCCAAGCGTGACGAGCACGAACTCCCCCGGCTGGGCGCGCGCGTAGCGCACAACCCGAGGCCGCTGGACGCGCGGCCGGCGCGAGTGCCCCCGGCGCCGCAGCACCTTGCCCACCGTCGCGGCGGGGCGGCCAGCAGGGCCCAGCGTGACCGGTCCGGCGCGGCTGCGCTGGCGCGCCGCGAGGATCTCCACGACTGCCGCTGCGTCCTCGCGCGCCGCGATTCCCCGCTCAACGCGCCTCATGCACATGGCCGTCGTTTCCGATGTCCACGCCAACCTGACCGCGCTGCGCGCGGTGCTGCGGGACATCGACGCCCGGGCTCGCTTCGATCTGATCGTGTCCGATGGCGACTAGATTCTGGGGCGCCGCGACCGCTGGAGACCTGGCGGGAGTTGCAGCGCATCGGCGCCTGTAGCCTCTGCGGCAACACCGAGCGCGATCTCGGAACCGGTGAGTTCCCGCCCACGCCCGCGGGCGGCCGCTGGCGCGACCGCATCCTCGGTGCATTTGACCCGGAGTACGAGCGCGCGTAGTGGGCGTCTTGTTTGCGCGGGCGAGGGCTGCGATGCTTGCGCATGAGAGGCATCTCGCACGAGGCGACGATGAGCGCACCCTTGGCGGAAGAAACGATTCGCGACGCTTTGCGCGAGGTGATCGACCCCGAGATTGGCATCAACATCGTGGACCTGGGACTGATCTACGAGATCGAGCTGGCCTCCGCCGAGTCCGATGCCCACGACGTCTCGGTCACAATGACCCTGACGACGCCCGGATGCCCGGCCGGACCGCAAATCCTGCAGCAGGTGAAGCAGGTGGTGGAGGCGGTGCCCGGCGTGAGCAGCATGGATCTCGATCTCACGTTCAGCCCCTTGTGGAACGAGGAGATGCTGAGCGAGGACGTCCGCTGGATTCTGGGCCGGTAGCGCCAAGGTGGGGCGTGGCGCGCTCTGGCGTTGGGCGTGGGAGCCGCTCCTGACGCTGAGGTCGTGCGGGTTGCGGCGCGGGCGGCTCTATGCGGCGTGGATCGCGGTGCATGGCGTGCTGGCGGTGCTGCCGGCCATCACCCGCGGACGTCTCGACTGGCCGCCACTCAATGCCTGGGAGATGCCCGTGCAAGTGCGACCTGGGGGGGGCGTGCCGATCACATACTGGGTGATCCCCCTGGAGGCGAACTATGAGGGCACGCCGCTCAATACCTATTCGATCGTGCTCTGGAGCATGGTGGCCGCCTTGGCGCTTGCCCAAGTGGTCCGACCGGCCGCCGGCCGTCGCTGGCTCTGGCTGTCCGGCTGGATTTGTGCTGGGGGCCTCGCAGCGCTGATCGCGGCGGAGGAACATTACGATTGGAAAGGCTCTCTCGGTAGCCAAGTCCAATGGTTCGAGTTTGTTTCCTCCACGGTGCGCTGGGAGGTTGTCGTCGCGCCATTCGCAGCCCTGCCAGTAGCTTTAGCGGGCAATGTGATCTATCGGTCGGTGTCGAGGCTTCCTGCATTGGCCATGCTGTCTGCAGCCGCATGCTTTTTCGCTTTTGTCACCTTGTCTCATGACATAGGCGCGTCTAATAACCTGTGGATAGATCTCATAGAAGAAGGGTCAGAAATGACGCTTGGGGCTATTCTTATCGTGATACTATACGAGCTGCTTATGCGATACTATATTGAGGTTAAGCATGAGGACTCGCCGATAGGAGCATTAACAGCACTAAGACGCCGATGGCGAGGCCAAGTGTGATGAGCACGCTCTGCCCGGCGGTATGCCGGAAGACGCCTCGCCAGTGACCGGATTCCTGGACCCTCCAGGCGGCAGCCACGGCAAAGACGATGAGAAGGCCCCATAGCACGGCGTCCACAATGAGGAATAATCGCCACGGGTCGGCCGTGACGAGGTGTTCCAGCACGCGACCGCCTCGACCGGTCCAAAAGGGCCGCATGGCAAGGTCAAGATGCGCGCGAGAGGCATCGCCATTAATCGACACCTGACCAGCCGGATTCATGTCCGAGCCGGTGATGCCAAAGAACACAAACGGCGGCGGGCTACTGAGGACGGTGAGTTCAAGGATGTAGAGCGTTCCACCGCTGTCGGGAATCGGCGCGAATCGAATCTCGAGCGGGGCGCCGGCCGTCGATTGGTCGAGGACTCCAATGCGGCTTTCGCGGATCGCAGCGTCCGCCCCGTGGGGAATCACGCGTGCAAGCACGTCGCCCACCGTCCCCGTGCTTTCGCCTTCGATCTTGGCCCATACGTCGATACGGGACAAATAGTCATGTTGGACTCGAAACGGCTGCGTCACAAACGAGACTGGACCGGCGTAAAAGCCGTGGCGAACGTCATTCCACTCGTCCGCTTGACGCTCGAATTCGGCAAAGAGTGCGACGCCGGCGACGGTACAGAAAGCGACTACAACGCCCAGGCTGAGGAGTGCCCGTGGACGGCGGCGCATGGCGCTCAGGATACAGCACACACGCAGCCACGCGGGGTGCGACGCATGGCGCGGACACGCGTGGCAGACATGCCCCAGGCGGTAGCTGGACGCCGAGCGCCGGGTCTGCGCCACCACGGTCCGGCATGAGCGCGCGGCGCGCGACCCGGCTCAGCTTCACCAAGCTGTCGCTCTTCGAGTTTTGCCCCACGGCCTATCGCTATCGCTACGTCGAGCGCGTGCCGATGCCCTTCGTGCCGCGGATCGTCGTGGGCGCGATCGTGCACACGGTGCTCAACCGGCTCTTCGAGCGGCTGCAGCAACGGCAGCAAGTCGACAAGGGTGTCCTCGACCGTTTGCACGCGGACTACTGGAACGATGCGCCGCAGCTCGACCGTGAGCGGTTTCCTGACATGTGGCGGGACGGACAAGCGTTACTGGACGGGTATTGGTCGGCCAACCACGCCGATCTCGGCCAACCGGTGCTGCTCGAGTCGCGATTTCGGTTTCGTCCAGATCCCGAGGCCCGGTATTCCATCGAAGGCGTGATCGATCGGGTGGACGAGACCCCATCAGGCGCGGCAGTCATCGACTACAAGAGCGGTCGCCGCCCGGAGCGGCTCCCGGACCGCCTGCGCGCGCAGCTCCACACCTACGCGCTGGGCGTGGAGCAGGTGCACCAGCGCCGCGTCGAGCGCCTGGACGCCTATTTCCTGGCTGACAACGCCGCCATCTCGGTGGAACCGGACCCCGACTACGGCCACGCGTTGCTGGATCGCTATGCAAACACGGCGGACCGGGTCGAGGCCGGCAGTTTCACCGCCACGCCCGGGCCGCACTGCGCCTGGTGCGACTTCCGTGACCGGTGTCCGTTCCGCGCGACGGATGCCTAGCGCTCAGCCCGCGCGGCCGTTGCCGTTCGCGGTGAAACAGGTGCCCGCGGCGCAGTAGTGGTCGCGGATGTGGGCCTCGAACTCGTCGCGGAAGCGGCTGGCCGCGCCGCGCACCGGCTGATGCGCAAAGTGCCCCAGCCCGCAGAACGACGCCATCATGCTGGCGCCCAGTTCCTCCAGCAGGTCGAGATCATCCATCGTGCCCTGGCCGTGCATGATGCGCTCGCAAATCTGGACCAGGTTGGGCGTGCCCTCGCGGCAGGGGATGCAAAAGCCGCAACTCTCGTCCTCGAAGAACAGCGCGTCTCGGTAGGCCGCGTCGACCATGCAGGCGGTCTCGTCGAACACCACCACGCCGCCGGTGCCCATGATCGTGCCCAGCTCGGCCATGGACTTGGGCTCAAGCGACGCGTCGATCTCGGCCGGGGTCAGGGGCGCGGACGACGCTCCGCCGGGCTTGAATCCCTTGAGAGTCCGCCCCTCCGGCACGCCGCCGCCGTGATCCATGATCACCTCACGGGCCGAGACGCCCAGGGGCAGCTCCACGCAGACAGGGTTCACCACGTTGCCCGAGAGGCAATACATCTTGGTGCCCGCCGCGTCGCCGATGCCGAGGTCCTTGAACCACTCGGCGCCCTTCATCACGATGGCGGGCGCGGCGGCCAGCGTCTCGACGTTATTGATCGCGGTCGGCAGCCCCCACACGCCGAAGTTGGTCGGGAACGGCGGCTTGAACCGCGGGTTGCCGCGCTTGCCTTCCAGCGAGTTGAACAGCGCCGTCTCCTCGCCCACGATGTAGGCTCCGGCGCCGCGCCGAAACTCGACCTCCAGGTTGAAGTCGTCACGGCCGCAGATGCCCTGCCCGAGATATCCGGCCTCGTACGCCTCGCGCAGGGCGGCCTTCACTCGCTCGTGCGACAACCCATATTCGCCGCGGATGTAGAAGTATCCGCGCTCGGCGTTCGAGGCGTACGCGGCAATGATCAGGCCCTCGATGGTCATGTGCGGGTCCAGCTCGAGGGACAGGCGGTTCACATAGGTCCCCGGCTCGCTCTCGTCGGCGTTCACCACCACGTAGCGCGGCGTCTTGGGGTCCTTGCGAACAAACTCCCACTTGAGGCCGGTAGGGAAGAAGGCGCCGCCGCGGCCCGTGAGGTTCGACTCCTTGATGAGGTCGCTCACGTCCTCTGGCGTCATCTCCTTCAGGACGCGCTCGAGGGCCTCATAGCCACCGGCTTCGCGGTAGCTGGCCAGCGACCAGGACTTGGGACGGCCGAAGTTGCGTGTGACGACCAGCTCCATCAGCCCGCGCCATTCCGCAGGTCGCCGAGCAAGTCGGGCACGTCGTCCGGCATCACCGGGCCATGCTGATCCAGGTTGACCAGCATGGCCGGTTGCTTGTCGCACAGACCGAGGCACGAAACCACTTCCACGGTAAACCGGCCGTCGGAGCTGGTGTGCCCGCGCGGCACGCCCAATTCCTTCTCGAGCGCGCCGATCAGCTTCGGGGCACCGGCCAGGTGACAGCTCAAGTCGCGGCACACGCGCAACACGTACGGCGGCTGCGGCTCGAGGGAGAACATGGTGTAGAAGGTCACCACGCCAAACACCTGGCTCTCGGGGATGCGCAGCTCCTCGGCGATCAAGGTGATCGCTTCGGGCGGCACGTACGAGAACAGCTCCTGGGCGGCGTAGAGCGCCTCGATGGACGATCCGGGCAACTCCTTGAGCGGCTGCAGTTGTTCCCGCAGCGTTTCCAGCTTGGGTCGCTCTGACTCCGGCAGCGGCTCGCGGCCGGGCGGCGTCTCGAGCTCAGTGTGGTGAATGGCCATGCAGCAAGGGCGCGCGGCAGCGCGTCCGATCACCTGAAAAATGGCGGGTGAGTTTAGCACCCATCCCCGCGGCAGCCCGCGATGAACGCCCCGTCCGCTGCGCGGGAACGCGTGGTGCTAGCGTGGCGCCTGGGGAGGCCCAATGGCGCTAACGGAACAGCAAGCCCGCGAGCTTCGCAGTCTGGCGGCCAGCTGGAATCGAGCCTCGATGGCAGTCGGCAACCTGCTGCGCGACGGCGCCGTCACGTCGGACGGCATCGACATGCAGGCGCTGCGCAACGCCACCGACCGGCGCGCTCAGGCCGAGCATCTGCTGGTCGACTTCTGGATAAGTGTCGCCCGCGACGAGTCCGGCGACCCATAGCCGGCGGACGCGGCGCGCATGTCCGAGCGGCAGGAGCAACCAGGCGATGGCTGACCCGCGACCCGAGCCCTCTGCGCCGGTCGACACGGAGGAATTGGCCGCCGGCCGTGAGGCTGCCGCCTACATCAACGGCCTCATCCGCGGCCCTGCCGGCCCCACGCAGCCCCGCGCGCCGGTCCACCAACGCCGGCGAGGCCGCGAACGCCTGGCGCGCATGCATCGCTTTCTCGATGCGCTGGGCAATCCTCAAGCCGGCCTGTCCGTGGTGTTGGTGGCGGGCACCTCGGGCAAGGGCTCGGTGGCGGTCAAGATCGCGGAGGGATTGCGGGCCGCCGGCTATTCGGCCGGCCTGCACGTCACCCCGTATCTGCAGACGCCGCTGGAGAAGTTCTGGCTCGACGGCCGGCTGGCCCGTCCCGGCGAGCTGGCCGATCTGGCGGCGTGGGTTCGGCCCGTCGTCGAGCGCGCCGATCCCTGCCGGCCACCGACCTACGGCATGGTCTGGGTGGCGCTGACGTTCGAATACTTTCGCCGCGCCAGTGTCGACGTGCTGGTCTTGGAGGTCGGCGCGGGCGGACGCTTCGATCTGACGAATGTCTGCGACCCGCTGCTCAACGTGATCACCACCGTCGGCATGGACCACGAGAAGAGCCTGGGCCCCTCGCTGGCCGGCATCGCCTGGCACAAGGCCGGCATCGCGCGACCGGGTGTGCCCACGGTCGTGGGCGGCATGCCCGCGCCGGCGCGGGCAGTGGTGATCGACGAGTTGCAGCGGGTCGGGGCGCCCCTCATCGAAACAGGGCCGACGGCCCCCGGCGACTTCCGCGCAACCAACGATGGGCTGGCGGACGCGGCCTTGGCGGCGCTGGCGTCGAGCGGATTCAGTCGCATCGACCGCACGGCCCATGACACCGCGCATGCGGCCGCCCTGCCCGGGCGCTACGAACGCATGCCGTCCCCCGATGGCCCGCCCGTCATCCTCGACGGCGCGCACAATCCCGATAAGGCCCGTGCCCTGGCGGCGCTTTGGCGACGCGAGTGCCCGCCGCACGCCGGCGTCCTCGTGGCCGGTACGGTTGGCTATCGGTCGCCGGCCGCCGTCCTCGCCCCGCTGTGGCCGACGGTCCAGGCGTGGATCGCCACCGAGCCCCAGGTATTGGGCAAGCCGCCCACGCCCGCGGCGGTCGCCGCCCAGGCCGGCCGCGAGGCCGGGCATCCGGCGGTCGCCGCCGAACCCGACCCGCTGCGCGCCCTGGAGCGCGCCCTGGAGATCTGTCCTCCGGGTGGACGCGTGCTCGTGGCGGGGTCCCTCTACCTGGCGGGCAACATCCGGTCGCGCTGGTATTCCACGGAGGAGATCGAACGGCAGCGCACCATGTGGCCGCTGCGCCATACTGCGCCCGACCATGCATGACGAACCCGAATCGCTGCACGGCGACGAGCCCGAAGAGCCGGAGCTTCGCCACTACACGTTGAGCGAGGCCAACGAGCTGCTGGTCGAGGCGCGGCCCGTGCTGGCGAAGCTGCGGCGCATCTGGCTGGAAGCCGACCCGGATCGTCAGGCCTTTGAGCGCGTCCAGGAGTCCGACGCCGGCGCGGTGGATGTGAGCCTGGCCCATCAACGCCTCATCGCCGGGCTGTGGGACGTCCAGCCGCTGGTGGCCTGGCTGCGCGCCCGCGACATCCTGCTTCGCGACCCCGCCACCGGACTGATCGACTTCCTCTCGGAGCTCGACGGCGAGGACTGCTACCTCTGCTGGCGTCTCGGCGAAGAGGACATCGCCTACTGGCACGGCACCGACGAGGGCTTCGACAACCGCAAGCCGTTGCCCGGCGTCTAGCTTGTCCACGTCCCGCGGCGTAAGAACCGCCGAACTCGACATTCGTCAGATGCTCAAAGCTCGCTTTGGGTACGACGAGTTTCGGCCCATGCAGTTCGAGATCATCGGCAACGTATTGGCGGGCCGCGACTCGCTGGTGTTGATGCCTACGGGCGGGGGCAAATCGCTCTGCTATCAGCTGCCGGCGCTCTGTCTTCGCGGGTTGACGTTGGTCATCTCGCCGCTGATCGCGCTCATGAAGGACCAGGTCGACGCGCTGCAAACCAACGGCATCGCGGCGGCGTTCATCAACAGCTCCGTGCCGCCGCATGAAGTGAGCGGCATCTATGCCGCGGCGCGGGCGGGGCGGCTCAAGCTGTTGTACATCGCACCGGAGCGCCTGGCGGTTCCCGGATTTGAGGAGTTCCTCCGAGGGCTCGGCGTCGCGCAGATCGCCATCGACGAGGCGCACTGCATCTCCGAGTGGGGTCACGACTTTCGGCCGGACTACCGCAACCTTCGATCGCTGCGCGCGATGTTTCCCCGAGCTCCCGTGATGGCGCTGACGGCCACCGCCACGGCCAAGGCCCGCGACGACATCGCCGAGCAACTCATGATCCCGGAGGCGCGGCGGTTCATCGCGAGCTTCAATCGTGAAAACCTGACCTATATCGTCCGCCCCAAACGCCGCCCCTTCGACCATCTGGTCCAGCAATTGCGCCGGCATTCCGACGGGGCGTCGATCGTCTACTGCCTCTCGCGCGACGGCACCGAAAGGCTGGCGACGAAGCTCTCGCAGCACGGCCTGCCGGCGCTCCCCTATCACGCCGGTCTCGACCCGAGCCTCCGGCGGGACACGCAGGAGCGGTTCATTCGGGACGAGGCGCGGATCATCGTGGCGACCATCGCCTTTGGCATGGGCATCGACAAGCCCGACGTGCGGCTCATCGCCCACTACGACCTACCCAAGACGCTCGAAGGCTACTACCAGGAAACGGGGCGAGCGGGGCGCGACGGATTGCCGAGTGAGTGCGTGCTGTACTTCTCCGCCGGCGACCGGGCCAGGTTCACGCGCTTCATCGACGAGATCGAGGACCCGTCCGAACGCGAGCGGGCCCACCAAAAGCTCGACCAGATGATCGCCTTTGGCGAGGCGCGCACCTGCCGTCGGGCATTCGTTCTGCGGTATTTCGGCGAAACCTACGACAAGACCGACTGCGGCGGTTGCGACGTGTGCCTGGCCGAGCGCGAGGCGTTCGACGCGACCGAGATTGCTCAAATGGTCCTATCGGCGGTCATTCGCACCGGCGAGCGGTTCGGCTCCGCCCACGTCATCAAGGTTCTGCGCGGCTCGCGTGCCAAGAAGGTGTTGGAGTGGCGGCACCACGAGCTTCCGGTATACGGCATCGCCCGCCGGTACGACCGCGACGATCTCAAGGAGATCGTGGGCCTGCTGGAAGACGAGGGGCTGCTGCAGCGGAGTCCCGACAAGTTCGCAACCGTCTCAGTAACGCCCGCCGGCCATGACTTCCTGCGCTGGCGCAAGACGCTGTCGCTCAGCCGCATCAGGTGCGATGCGCAGGACCTGTCGGAGCAGGCGAAGCTCCAGCAGCGGGCGCGCGGCCAGGGCAACGGCCGCGCCGACTTCGACTCGCAGTTGTTCGAGCGCCTCCGCGAATTGCGGCTCCGCTTGGCCGAAGCCAGGGAGCACCCGGCGTTCATGATCTTCAGCAACCGGACGCTCCAGGAAATGGCGCGCGCCATGCCCCGGGACCACGCGGGCTTCGCCGACATCCCAGGCGTCGGACCAGCGAAGCTGGAGGAATTCGCCGACGACTTTCTCCAGGTGATTCGTGAGTACACGGCTCCAAGGGATGCTGAGTAGTCCGAGGGATTTGGTCTGGGGGAAAGTCCCACGATCCGACGGATAAGGCGTTGACTTCCCCAATCTGATCCCTCGGTAAGTCTGGCGAAACACGGGGGATGGATTCCCGCCTCCGGAAATCTTTGCGTAACCCCTCCGTCATTCCCGCGAAGGGAGACCTTTGCGTAACCCTTCGTCATACCCGAGAAGGCGGGAGTCCACCATTCACTGAGCCTGGGGGCAGGTGGGATTCCTCCGACCATCCTTCGCCCAACCGATTTCGCATAGGTCTCCTTCCGTGGGAATGACGGAGTGCGAATGGCCTACTGCCCGCCGGCGGAGGCCATTGACTGCCGGCCAGGCCAGCCGTAGGGTCGAATCCGCCGCCAATCCGCGTTGAGGAACCTGCCATCGCCAAGCCACCCGTCAGCGACGCCGCCGTCGCCGCCAAAACCGGCAAGACCTGGGACGAGTGGTGCGCCATCCTGGATGCCGCCGACGGCATGACCATCGGCCACACGGCCATCGCCGCCTATCTGCGTGACCACCACGATGTCCCGCCCTGGTGGAGCCAGGAAGTCACCGTGGGCTACGAGCGCATCCGCGGCCTGCGTGAGGAGCACCAGACCCCGCGCGGCTACCAGGTCAGCGTGAGCAAGACGCTGCCGGTCGCCGCCGAGACGCTCTACGAGGCCTGGGCGGAGGAAGAATCCCGGCGGCGCTGGCTTGGCGACGACGAGCCCCACATCCGCACCGCGCGCCCCAACAAGTCGCTCCGCATCACCTGGGTCGATGGCGTCACCCACGTCGACGTGGCGTTCTATCCCAAGGAGCCGTCAAAGAGCCAGGTCGTGGTGCAGCACTCCAAGCTCGCGGACCGCGACGACGTCGAGGCCAAGCGCGCCTATTGGAAAGCCGCCCTCGCCCGCCTCGCTGGCGAGGTGACCTAGCCGCTCGCTACGCTCCGCACGACCGCTCGACGGATCTCAACCATGCTGCCCCGCGAACGCTATCTGCCCGCCGCCGGCGAGGACATCGCCCAGTGGCATTCGGTCAGCTACATCGACGCCGGCCTCACGCGGCTCGAACGGTTTCAAACCAGCGGCGCGTCGGACGAATACCACGAGTTCGAGCAGCGCACCTCACCCGACAACGGCCGCACCTGGACCGAGCGCGAAACCCTGCCCGGCATCGTGCAGGACCTCGACGGCGGCGGCATCGTCACCGCTCCGCCCGGCATTTACGTCGACCGCGCCCGCGACCGGCGCTACCAGATACGCATGCGCCGCATCTGGCCCGGCCTGCCGGCCTACACCCATGCCTGGGGGTCCCACCGGCACCCGTGCAACGACCACGTCTTCGCCTGGGCTGACGACGAGCCCGAAACGCTGCTCCGGTATGAGGAAGGGCCGGACTTCGATCCCGAGAATCCTTTCGATTCCGACTTCTGCGCCACCAACCGCGCCTATCCGGGCCAGGCCATCACCATCGCGCCCGACGGCACGGCCTATCTGCCCCTGGTGGCGCACCCTGCCGAGCTAGAGGCTGCGCACGCCAGCGGCGGGCTGGTCGTCATGCGCCGTGAGCCCCGGTCGAGCGAATGGCAGGCATCGAACATCGAGTTCCTCGGGCCGGAGCGCTCCTCACGCGGGGTGCTGGAGCCGGAGGTCGCCGTGCTGCGCGATGGCCGTCTGCTCACCGTCGTCCGTGCCAGCCACACCGCCACGACCCCGGGGCGGAAATGGTTCAGCGTCTCCGACGACGGCGGCCGCCGCTTCTCGCCGTTTCAGGAGCTGCGCTACGACGACGGCTCACGGTTCTATTCCCCGTCCAGCATCCATCGGTTCATTCGTTCGGAGCGCAATGGGAAGCTCTACTGGCTTGCCAACATCACCCCGGAGCCCCCTGACGGCAACAGCCCGCGCTACCCCCTCTACATCGCCGAGATCGATGAGGATGGCCCGGCGGTGCGGCGCGACAGCCTGCGGCTCGTCGACGACCGCGGACCGAACGAACCCGAGGCGCTGCAACTCTCGAACTTCAACATCCTCGAAGACCGCGAAACCCTCGACATCGAGATCTACCTCACCCGCCTCGGCGAGGTCGCCGACCACTTCTGGCAGGCCGCTGTCTACCGCTACCTCTTCTCGCCACCGACCTAGAGAACCTCTGAGAAAGCTGCGCCAAAAGCGGACCTCAACTCCAATCCGTTCGCCCTGAGCCTGTCGAAGGGGTTATCGAACGGATTGGGGTGAAGCACAGGGCCTAGGTCACACTTCTTCTAGCCGCGTACGGTCATCGAATAGAGCCGGCGCTTCGAGTCCGCAATCGCGTCCGACCGCTGGATCTCGAAGTGGCGGCCGAAGGCCGACTCGAATTCGGGCTGCGTGTACCACGGGAATTCGTGGTTCCGCATCGCCACCAGGCCAAGCACCATGGGATCGTCGGGCGGGACGAACTCCATGAGGAGATTCGGCCCCAGCGCCGCGAAGAACCGCGCCAGGCGGTCGAAGCCCGTGTTGTTGCCGATCGCCACGTGGTGAATCAGCGCCAGCGCCATCACCAGTCCGGCCGGCCCCCGCGCGGTCAGCGACGCGATCTCGCGGTTGTCCCACCCTAGCGAGGGGCTGGGATTCGTGATGTCCGCCACGATTGGAAAGAGATTCGCTTCGCCAGCCGCCGCCATGCGCCGGTAGTTCAGGTCGACCGCTCCCGGATCGCTGTCGATTGACACCACGGGAACGCCCAGCGTCGCCGCAAGCCGGCTGAAGTCGCCCGTGTTGCCGCCGATGTCCCACACCGAATCCACCGACACGGTCGCGAGGTGCTCGGCCACCAGGCGCTGCTTGTCCGCCAGGGCGCGGCCGGAATAGCTCGTCTGGTCGCCATATCCGGCCCAGGGCGTGTCGTCGGGCTTCCACGAAATCCGGCGCACCGTCGACTCCAGGCTCTCCAGCAAGGCGTCGAGCCGTCGCCGGCTCATGCGCCCGGCCAGGTCCGCGCGCTTCCGGCCGGCCGTGGCCGCGCGCGCCTGAGCCCGGCTGTGCAGATGGAGATGCATCAACAAGCCGGTCCGCAGCCGCGAGCGCCACGGCAGCAGCCGTGACGCCAGATCGAGCGGCAGGCCTTCCAGGTGGCGCTGCAGCAGGCCGCTCAAGCGTGCATCCGTGGAGGCCATCACCGCCAAAGGGGCCAGGAAGTGCTGGCAGAACTGGCGATAGCCCACCCACGGAAAGCCCGCCTCGTAGCGCTCGAACGACAACGTGTCGATCAGCGTCGGACGACCCGCGTGCAACTGGATGTTGCGCGCGCTCGCGTCCTTGAGCGACAGGCCGTGGTCCAGCGCGCGGCGCTGCACGCGCAAGGTAGCGAGCGCGGAGGCCTTCAGCTGGGAAAACGACCACTCGAACGGATAGGAGACGAACTTCAACTGCTCGGGACGGAGGACGGCCATGGCGCCGGGCTCCGGCGCCAGATCCAGGTCCACGGTCTCGTGGGGAATGAGCAGGCCGTCGTCGACCAGGCTGGCATACAGCCCTGAGTCCATCAGGGTGCGGAACGTCGACTCGTAGGACCGGTTGACCTGTCGCAGGAACTCGCCGTCGCGCCGGAACATGAACCCCGCCGGATCGCGAAACGACCCTGGCAGGCGGGCCTCGGGGTCGGCGGTCATCCGTCGTCTCGACGGGCCTCCTCGGCCGCGGGGCTCGCCTCCGGCGTCGACCGGCGAAACCAGCCAATGATTCGTCCAACCACGTGCCGGAACCACAGCCGCGCTGATAGGAGCCCGCCGAGCACGGCCGCAATGATGATCTGGATCGCAAAGCTGCCGCTGCCGGGATCGATATAGCTGCGACCGCCCAGTTGAGCAACGACCAGCCGCGTGATCTGAAGGCCGAGAAGCAATATGGCCAAGCCGCCACTTGATCTATTCGGCATTGGCGCTCGCGACTCCTCGACGGTCAAGGTCAGTGGCTCCCCGCTATGATTTTGGACACGCGCGGCCCGCACTTCCGGCACACTGTGGACGACGCTCACCATAGGCGCAAGACCAAGACCTCCAGTCACAAGGCCTCGTGCTCCGTTTGGAGTGCGGAGTCTGCGTCGAATCGTGCTACCGGTGCCTGACATTCGCTGCTCGTGACCTGTGCTCGCTAAGTCCGTCTGGCTAGCTCTTGCCCTGGCCGCGCTCGGGCTTTTGGCGAGCTTAGGTCCGCGTGTGACATACACGGCGACCTCCAGCGGTGTGCCGTCCGGCGAAGTTTTGGGTGTTTGGCCTGGTTGGGGGGTGCAGCAGGATCTGGGGCAGATGCATGGGCGCGTAGGGCATTTCCGCATCTGGGCCTCAGCCGTGCCAGGCGGCAGCGTGGCCACCCTGAACGCCTCATTGGTGGACGCCGTGACCAACGCGTTGGTGCGCCAGACTCGGATTGATCTCACTCCCGAATTCAGGCCCGTGCCACGCTCGCTCGTCTTTCCCGGATATAGCGTGCCGACGGGTCAGAAGCTGCGACTGCAGTTGCAGGTCGACACGGATGCAGCCAGCCACGTCATTTACGGGCTAGCCGATCCCCGGCCTGGGCTCGCGAACGCTACCTTCGGCGGCGATTCAGATGCCGGCGGCCGGCCGATCGCCTTTGCACATCTGCAGAGCGGGTCTGGGCTGCGTGCGGCGATTGCAGGTGAACAGTCCCAGCTCGTGCGACTCGTGTTGGCGGCGGGATTGGGCCTGCTCGCTGTTCTCGCGCATCCACGTATGGCGGCGGTACTCGGCAAAGCTGGGAGGTTTGGACGGCGCCTGACCCGGCGACCCATGGCTTGGACTGGGAAGCTCGTACAGCTCGGAGTCGCGCCCAACACTCCTGCTGCCGCGAGCGCGGGACGCGGTTTTCTTTCGGCGCCATGGTATCCGTGGGTGATCGCCGCCGTGCCGATACTGCATTTCCTGGCAAGCAACCGACAGCAGTTCGCCGTTATCGAGGCGATGGTCCCGCTCATGATTGCGCTGGTTGTTGTCACCACCAGCGTCGTTTGCCTCCGGCTCTTGCTCAGCGACTGGCACCGGCCGGCCGCGGTCGCCGCGGTCGCAACGGTGATCATCTTTGGCTATGGGCACGTTCGCAATGCGCTGGATATGCGAGTTGATGAGTCGGTCCTGTTTGCGCTTGCCGTCGTGTTGCTCGTGGCATCCGTTGGCGTGGCGGCCCGCGCCGCCAACAACCTCCCGCGGTGGGCGCAGTTCTTCAATCTGGTTGCTGCGGTGCTGGTCCTTTTCCCCACTGCCAGCCTCGTTGGCGGTGCGGTCGCCTCACGAGACAGGCTGCCGCTGACCGATGGGGCGGTACGCGTTGACCCAGCCGCCCATTTGTTTCCCACCGGCCTGCCAATCGCGAGCGAGCAGCGGCCCGACATCTACTACATCGTGCTCGACGAATACGGACGCCACGACACGCTTGGCTCCTATGACAACAGTAGCTTTCTGCATGAGCTCGAGCGTCGGGGCTTTTTTGTCGCATCCAAAGCCACGGGAAACTACGTCGAAACTGCATATGCAATTGCGTCGATCCTCAACCTTGACTACATCGACAATCTGAAACCTGAAGCCTCGGTAAACGAGGTAGACTGGCTCGAGATGATTATTCAATATCATGCGGTCGGATCGATCTTGAAACAACTCGGCTACACATACGTGCATCTTGAATCGGGGTATGAATGGACCGATGAAGCACCCCCGGCCGATGTTCTGGTCACATTCACACCTGAGGGCGTCCGCACCAGTACACGGGATGTTGGATTTCGCTACGAGGTATCGGTCGCATCACTTTTGACTGGACCCTTCGTGCGCGAGCTTGTCCACACAACTGCCCTAGAGCCGATTGTTGGGCATCATTTGGCTCCACCTCCTGGCCTTCCCTATGGTTGGTATCACCCAGGACGGACTTTGCAAACATTTGAATTCTTGACCAATCCTATTGATGTGGAGCGACCGAAATTCGTATTCGCACACATCGTCAAACCGCACGATCCTTTTCATTTCGATCAACACGGAAATATCTCCTCAGACACCAGCGCCTTCGGGGGATTTGATGATGCTCATGATCCAAGTGTACCCAGTGCGTATATTGGGCAGATGATTTACATCAACAATCAGATCATCAAGATGGTTGACGACATTCTTGACAACTATGATTCGAATGATCTCCCGGTAATCATGATAAGCAGTGACCATGGACGGAAGGTAGGCGGCGGCGATGTTTTCAAGGTGTTAGCCGCTTATCATCTTCCCGACAATGGGGAATCGCCGATGGATGAGGCGATTATTCTGGTCAATCAGTTCCGGATCGTATTTGACCACTTATTCGGATTCAATCTTGGGCTACTTGAAGATAGAAAGTTCTAGAAAAGATAAGCCGACCTCATCGTTGAGAATCCCATGTGGAACAGAGCGTGTCTCGGTCCAACGCGCGGGCCGCCCACGAAACTGTTGGCGGTTGCTTGGTGGTGCGCCTGGTGATGGCCGTGGCCGCGAGCGGAGTGTGGCAACTCGTCCACGGTCTGATCCAGTATCGGGCAAGCCGGGTCCTGGCGGAGCTGAAATACCGCACGCCAGTCGCTGTCGTGGTGCCGAGGGCGGGATTCGAACCCGCACGAGCGGTTGCTCACAGCCTCCTGAGGACTGCGTGTCTGCCAGTTTCACCACCTCGGCCGGCTGGTAGCGGAGGCAGGAATCGAACCTGCGGCCAAGGGCTTATGAGTCCCCTGCTCTACCTCTGAGCTACTCCGCCGCGCCCCGCGCCACAGGCGTTGGGCTGGGCTTGAACGGTACCACGGCAGCCCTGCGGGGAAGCTTCGTGACTCCTGGCCACCATCGCGCAGCCTGGGAGATCGAACGCCCTTCGATGGCGGGAAGCCGCCCACTCAGCGCGGCGTCGGAGCCGCCCCCTTGGCGAGTCCACCGTCGTAGCCCGTCCGCTGGTAAATCGAGCCGGGCGCATGGTGCTCGATGGTCGCGATGCCGGACAGCACCTCGTAGGCCACCCCGGACTCTCCCACCACCACGCGCGCTAACGGTACGACCTGCTGGATCTCCACCAAGCCGTAGTTCGGGTCCGTGCCCGCCACGTTGAGCGTCAGCAGGTAGGTTTTCCCCGGCGTGAGGCTGGACGCCGCGCCGCCGCCCGCATCGCCGTTGATCTCGAGTCGCCGCGCGTCGAATTCGATACGGGCGATCTGCTCGGGCGCCCGCAGCGCGACGGGACCCGGCCACCACCGCAGCGACGCAGTCCGCGGGTTCGGATTGTCCGGCTGCAGGTCCACCCCGAGCGGACTGGCTTCGTAGAGGCGAAACTCGGTGCCTGTCGTGAAGGCGATGTCCTCCGGGTTGCGGTACCAGAAGTTGAGCACCGCGCGCTCGCCGTCCACGCTGCCGTCGAAGCCAAGGCCGGCGATGGGCGCATCCACGACCACCGCCGTGCCCGCGTGACGCGGCCGGATCTGGACAAATGGGGGAATCGCCGAGTCGGCGCTCAGGGCGAGTGCCCCGCAGTCGGGAACCGTGAGCTGCACGACCTGCGGCAGGCCGGTGAGCGTCGCGTCTACGGTGCCGGTCGTCACGGTGGATCCGGGCTCGCCCAGCAGGTGCAGATCGACCTCCCCGCCAGCCGACTCGCAGATGGTGCGCTGCGGCCCCGGCAGTCCCGCGCGGTCGGACCCGATGCGCCACACGGACGACCACGCCGCCGCAAGGTCGTAGGCCCGCAGCCCATGACCTCTCCAAATCGCCTCGCTGCGCGACACGCCCAGCGCGGTCGGCTCCAGCGGCTCACGCAGAAGGACCACGCCGGTGTCCGGCCGATCGGTCAGCGTCACAACCTGGGGTACCCGAGTTGCGCGCTCGAAACGCAAGGGAATCGAGGATTGCAGCGTATCGTGGTCGGGGAATGCGCTCATCACGATCAACCCCTGCGCATGCGACATCGATCCCAGCGTGGTGACGGGCGCGTTCGGCGGCACGCGGCTGCGCAGGGTGCGATAGCTCGACGCCGCGACCTGGGGTGTGCCGGCGCCGCGAACAACCTCGAAGACCCGGTGTCGCGCGCCTGAGCTTGTGGCGGTCTCGGATAGCAGCCGGAAGTGCGCCGGATCGTCGAGCAGCCGACTGGCGGATGGATCGAGGTTTGCGGCCATGGCGTCGGTCAGGTGCAGGTGCGTGATGCCAAGGTCCGCGAGATCGTCGCGATTCAGGAAGCGAAGCGCGTCTTCGTAGGGCCAGGTGGTGTAGCCGAAGAGGAACATCTGATAGTCGCGGTGGGACAGAGGCGACGCAATGCCCGCGGCCGACGCGCTGACCGGCGCATGCTCAATGGAGGTGAGCAGGCGCGCCTCCGTAGGCAGGGAATCCTGCAGCCAGGCGTAGAACTCCCAATTCGCCTCGAGGTGCTCGCCGAAGTAAGCGCGATCCCGATAGTGATGTCCCGAGTCGTCCGCGGCTGGATCCCTGAGCTCGACATCGTTCAGCGCCAGACGGACGCCCGAGACTGCGCGCGGCAGGCCCATCGGCACCAGGATGACGAAGCCGATGAGCGCCGAGGCGACGAATTGGCGCCCTCGTCCTTCCAGCGCGCCCGTCGCGGCGCCCAAGGCCGCCAAAGCGCCGATGGTGGCAACGGCCACGGCCAGCCAATAGATGCGCGCGTCGTGCCACTTGAATTGCGACTGCACCACCTCGGCTTCCAACAGCCCGAAGGCGCCGGCCGCTGCCAGCAAGGCCAGGCCCGCGCTTCGCTTCCGCCAGGCCGCGAACGCGCCGACCGCAACGAGCGGGATGATCCCCACCTGCACGATGGCAGGCCCGGCCCGCTCGAAGAGGAGCAGATGACCAGCGGACCGCTCCCAGGCCACGCGCACCAGTCCAGCGGTACCGCCGCGGTCGAAGATCACATCGGAAACCGGGCCGCCAGCCAGCGCGACGAGCAGCGCGCTCCCAAGCAGGGCCGCGGCAAGATCGATTCGTTCGCGGCCGCGCAGCCAGATGAGGCGCCCGGCGCCCACCAGCGCCAGCGCCAGGCAGGTAAAGATCATGACCGCGGCGTCACCCAGCGCCAAGACCCCCGCAGCTACAGCCAGCAGCAGCATGTGCCGGCGCGCGCTTCCCGCATGAAGCGCCGCGGCGATGAGAACGACGAGACCAACGGCCAGCGGCCGCTGGAGCCAGTGCATCCAAATGAACGCCTGGCTAGGCGCGGGAGGGCTCGCATCGAAGGGGAGGCCGTCGAAGGACTCTGGGCGGTAGCCGAGAAATGTGGCTCCGTGAAATAACCCCATAGTGGCGCCAATCCCAAGCGCCAACAGCAGCGGCGTGCCGGTGTCATAGGCAAGCCCGGCGACCCCAAGGACGAGCCCAACGATCAGGAGCGTCGAGAGAGCGTCGAAAGCCGTCCAGGGCAAGGCGCCCGTCGTGCTGATGATGGCGCCTGCCAGCAGATCGGCGCCGTAGTGGTAGCCAATCCCGGCATCGACGCCGTAAGGGGTCACCGGCGGGAACTCCCCGCGGGCAAGACTGTGGGCGAGCGCCTAGTGCCAGGCGGGGGCGTCAAACGATTGGTGGGTCCGGTTCGCGTAGGCGAGGGCGAACACGCCGATGGCCACTACGAGCACGGCCAGCAACGCAGCCGTGGCCCCGCGAGGTCGCTCCCCTGGCGCGCTGACGCGTCGGGCGGCGACGAGGGCCACCGCGGATGGGAAGACCAGCCCGAACCAGGCCGAGGGTGCGCCCGGTATGGCATACGCCGAGAGATTGGTGAACAGCAGCACCACCGCCACGCCGACAATCGGCGCGTAGAACGGCCAGACCAGGCGCGGCCGGTCCCGGAAGACGGCGTAGGCGATGAGCGCCCCGATGGCGGCGATCCACAGGCAGACCGCCACGGACGCGATCACCCCGGGCCAGGGGGATGCGGTTGGATCCAGGCTCATGGAGTCATGCGACGAGCGGTAACGGCCAAGCTGAGAGCTACAGACGGCTACCTAGTTGGACCCGAGTCCAGGACGGGGAGCGGTGACTCACGCCGTAGCGCGACTTGCGGTCGGGAAGGCCCAACTGGACGTGCGCGCCGTGACACGACACTCGGCGCAACCTCACCCGGGACGCAACCTCTCATTGAAGGGAGATAGCGATATGTTCGGATCAATTTACGAAACTTACAACAATCAAATTATAGATTCAACATCATCTGGATCGCACTTTCTCATTGAATGGAGATAGCAATATGTTGGGATCAGTACATGAAATTCACGACACTAGCGAACTAGGTTAAGAGACTCGTAACGCGTCAATGGGGCAATATGCGTGGATTAATGTGAAACGATCTGCAGTACTCCTGATGTGTGAGTGTTAGTTCATGGCGAGCAGGCCGCAGGCATGAGTCTCCGGGCGACCGAGCGTCTGCGAGCCGAGCGAATGGAACGACTGAAGTTCAGTTCGCATGAGGACCGAGATGTACTCACCACTGAGGTGTGCGACACCGCTGACTGGTGGGTCGGCAGGTGCCGCAGCCCGCGCGCCGCATTTGGCAGTCGCGCCCGGACTCCTGCCGGACCCCATGGCCGTGACTGCGCGGCGTCGCCCTTCGAACGCCTAGCGCATCCGCTGCGAGCGCGGCTTGGCGTCAGCCAGCGGAGACTCGTCCGGGACGTTCGTGTGTGCTAACCGCAAGTCTCGCCAGAGGTTCCGCTACCGTCAGGCGACTCGCAGGCGCGCGGTCAGGGCCTACCCCGCCTCGGGCGGGTCCACGCGCACCGTGATGATGTCCGTGCCGTGAAACTGCTGGTGGTTCACCGACGTGGCGTAGTGCCGCAGCAGCTGTAGCGAGAGCTCGCTCTCGGCCACGATCTCCGAGTCGTGCTGCTGGAGCTGGCGCACGCGGTCCTCCAGGTTTTCCTCGCTGCCGCCGCCGATGAACTCCAGGTCCGCCACCGGACCCTCGCTCGAGGCCACCACGACCAGGCGACGTCCGTCGTCATCGTCTTCATCGTCGTCGTCGAGACTGAGTTTCATCGGCGCCAGCGTCAGCAGCGTCTCTTCCGCCACTGCGTTCAAGCGGTCCTTCATCGCGGTGTCCCAGCCGCGGCGGTCGGCGAACTTGGTCACGAACGCCGAGAGCTCGGGAAGCACTTCGATGTGGAGCCTCGACTCGAATCGCATCCGGCGATGGCTCGTCAGTTCCATGAACAGGATCATCGCCACCACGGCGAACCCCCCGGTCGTCACGCCGCTCTTGAGCAGCGTGCCCCACACCGTGCCAAGGTCCGGCAAGCTGAACAGCCCGAACTGAAACGCCGCGCCGATCCAGAACGAGAGGCCGGCAATGGTCAGCCGTTGGCGGTTCTGCTCAGTCTGGATCACCGTGCGCGCGCCGTCCACGAACAGCGTTCCGGTCACCAGGATCAGGTAGCCCGCCATCACGGGTCCGGGCAGCGAGCTCAGCAGCCCCGACACCTTGGGAAAGAACGCCAGCAGGATGAACAGGCCGCCGATCAAGTACCCCACCCGGCGCGACGCGACGCCCGTGACTTGGGTGAAGGACACGATGCCGGGACTGACGATGGTGGGCACCGAGCCGGCGACGCCGGCAAGTACATTGCACACGCCGGTGCCGGCCATCGCGCCCTGCACCTCGCGAAAGTCGATGGCCAGGTCCTCGCGCCGCGCCACCCGCTGCAGTGAGATGGATTCGCCGTTCACCTGGATGGAGATGATCACGCCCAGGAACAGAAACGCCGGCAGCAGCGTCCAGAAGGGGATGCCGAAGTCGAAGCCCAGCTGGGGCCCTTCGTTTGGCAGCCCTATCCAGCTCGCCTGCGTGACCCGGTCGAAGTCGTAGATACCGAACGCCGCGGCAGCCACCGAACCGACCACGATGCCGATCATCGGCGCCCACAGCCGCCAGACCGGCGAACCGCGCAGGGTCAGCGCGGCGACGACGATGAGCGTGATCAGGGCCGTCAGCGGCGCCGCCACGGGTTCGACTTCGGCGGCGTCGTCGAGCAATCCAAACACCACCGATGCCAGGGTGATGGAGAGAATCATCATCACCGTGCCGCCGATGGTCGGCGTCACGATGCGCCGCAAAATGAAGAGCCACCGGGAAATGACCAGTTGGAACGCCGCCGAGGCGAGAATCAACCAGGTCAGCGTTGCCGGTCCCCCGTCCTTCAGCGCCGTAATGCAAAAGGGGATCGAAAACGCCGCCGTGAACAGCGGAAGCGAGGCTCCCGCGCCGACGAATCCAATCCGGCGAACCTGAAGAAACGTGGCCACGCCAACGACCACCAGCGTGGCGAAGACCATCCATCCCAAGTAGGCGTCGTTCTGTCCCGACGCTTTGGCCACGATCACCGGCGTGACCAGCAGGGCGGCGGACGCGATCAGACCGAATTGCAGGGTATACCCGAGCGAGGCCAGCAGCGGCGGACTCTCGTGCGCCTCGTAGCGTGGGTGCTGCTGGGTCGCCGCCGCCAGAACAACCTCCCCGCAACCATGCCGCGCGGCAAGTCTGGGCGCACTATACGACGAACCGGTGTCAGGCGATGGATCGAGCGGGCTGTGCGCAGCCTCAGGTTCGTCATTCCCGCGGAGGCAGACCGTTTGCGTAGTCCCTCCGTCATTCCGGCTTCCGTCATTCCCGCGAAGGCGGGAATCCACCCTCACTGAATCTGAACGCGCGCCGGATGCTTGGCGTCGGGTGGGCCTGAGACCCGTCCCTACCGGGTCGTGCAAGGGTCGCCGGAGGCCGGAATCTCATTTAATCCAGCCTGGGGACTCACCCAGCACCCCGCGCGCCCATCGGCTCCGGCGATTCACATCCGTTCGGCGCGGCGGGCGATTGCCTTGACCAGTCCAGCAAAGATCCAGCGGTGAAGCGGATACAGGCCATACCAATACGCCAAACCCGGCAAGCCTTTGGGAATGAACGCCGCCGTCTGCTCAAGGTGCGTCGCGCCGTCCTCGGCTTCACGCGTCTCGAACTGGAGCCAGGCCCGGCCCGGGAGCTTCATCTCCGCGCGCAGGCGCACCGAGCGGTCGGTCCGCAGGTCCTCGACGCGCCAGAAATCCAGCGCGTCGCCAATGCGCAGGTGATCGGGATGCCGCCGACCCCGCCGCAGACCGACGCCGCCCAGCACGCGGTCCAACGCTCCACGCAGTCGCCAGGCCCAGGTGGCGAAATACCAGCCGCGCGCGCCGCCGATGCCGGTAAACACCCGGAACACCGCTCGCGGCGTCGCCGACACCCGCATGCGGCGGCGCTCGACGATAGTCCCATGGCGCGAATCCAGCCGAACCGGACGCTCGCTCCGTTCCGCTGTGCCCAGCGCGTCGCTCCACGACGTGTCAATCCGGCCTGCGTCGAGGTCGTCGATCACGCGGGCAATCGCCCCGGCATATTCCATCGGATCCACGTCCGGAAAGAGCCTTCGGGCCAGATCGTTGGTCACCACCACGTCGTTGTGCAGACCCTCGATCAGCGCCGAGCTGATCCCCGCATGAATCGGGGTGATCCAATGCACCCAATAAGCGGACAAGCGGGGCGTCAGCACCGGCACCGGAAGCAAAAGCCGTTTGAGCCCCCGCGCCTGGGCATAGCCCAGCATCATGCCCCGGTAGGTGACCGCGTCCTTGCCGCCGATCTCGACGATTTGCCCTTGGCTTTCCGGCGCATCGAGGGCCGATACCAGGTACTCCAGCAGATCGTCGACGGCAATGGGCTGGATGCGCGAATAGATCCACCTGGGGCAGATCATCACCGGCAGCCGCTCAACCAGGTAGCGAATCATCTCGAAGGAGATGCTGCCCGCGCCGACGATCACGGCCGCCCGAAACTCGGTGACCGGCACGCCGCCTTCCCGCAGCGCTTGGCCCGTGGACTGCCGGGATCGCAGGTGGTGGGAGAGCCTCGACGCCGGGTCTCCCAGACCCCCCAGGTAGATGATCCGGTTGACGCCCGCGGCCTTCGCGGCCCGACCAAAGGCGCGAGCGGCCTGCATGTCCCGTTCATGGAAATCGGCGCCGCTCGACATGCTGTGAACCAGGTAGTAGGCCGTGTCGACCCCCGCCAGCGCCTCCGACAACGCCTGCGCGTCCAGCACGTCGCCCACCGCCACCTCGACCTGCGACTGCCAGGCACGGGCGGCCACTCGCGACCGGCTGCGGACCAAGACCCGAACCCGACAACCCGACCCGACCAGCCGAGGAACCAACCGCCCGCCGATGTACCCCGTCGCCCCGGTGACCAGGATCGTTTCGGGTCGGCTCACGTACACCCTCCGCCCTACCCAGGAGCGTCCGTTCGTTGGCGCACTCCCACGTTAGCTGCGATGCCGGACTCGAATCGTGCCAATAGTTCCGCAACCACCGGCAGAGTCCTCACAGGCAGCCAAGAACTGGAAAAGCTCTGGAACGGCCGTGGGCTCTACCCCATCCGTTCGCCCTGAGCTTGTCGAAGGGTCTCTCGAACTGATGGAGTAGCGGCGCCCTACGTCCCAAGTTGGACCGCTCGGCCACAACAGCAGCCGACTTAGGCCTAGCGCCAACTCCCGGTCGTCATCAGGTCGCCCCGCACCGCGATCTTGTGCCGCAGGCTGCCGATCAGATCCGCGTCGCCGCCCTCGTAGGGAAGCACGCGGGCCACCGGCTTACCTCGCTTGGTGACGATCAAGCCGCCAGAGTCGAGCTCATCCAACATCGCCAGGCAATGCTCCTTGAACTTCGCGGCCTCGATCTCTTTCATGGCAGCCCGTCGACGATCATCAATGCAAAGCCTCTCGACTTGATCAAGCTGGTGGGCCCACCTGGATTCGAACCAGGGACTGGCCGGTTATGAGCCGGCTGCTCTGACCGCTGAGCTATGGGCCCATGGCAGGCCCGCAACGGGGGTGTCTGGCGGTCCCGACCGGATTCGAACCGGCGATCTTCTCCTTGACAGGGAGATATGCTAGGCCACTGCACCACGGGACCAGCGTTGCGGGCGCGCCGCCCACCATGGTATCCGACGCCACGGTGGCGGTGGGCCGGGTAGGATTCGAACCTACGTAGCCGTAAAGGCGCCGGATTTACAGTCCGGTGGTATTAGCCGCTCACCCACCGACCCGCGAAAGGCGCACCCGTTCGCTTGCGTTGTAAACAGTCGCGCGGGCACGACAACCCTTCAGCCGCCGCACCCGCCAATCGCCGCCATGGTACCAAGCAACGGGCGCCCGCCCGCCTTCGCTAGCTAGCCGCATGGAGTGGCTCACCGAGCAGCAAGCCGTGCTCGCGCCCTATTTCTTCCTGCCTCACCCCGTGGCCGTGGTCGCCGTGCTGGCCTTTGGTCTCTTCTGGTCCCGGCTCGGGCCGCCGCTGATGCCGGACCGCCCCGCGGCCTGGTTCGGATTCGTTGCCGGAGCCGCCGTCTACGCCGTCGCCCAGGTGTGGGTGCGTGGCGAGCCCACGACCGCCGTCATGGACCTCATCACGCAAAACATCGACCCCGCCCGCATTGCCGACGCTCGACCGCTCACCGGCGTCGTCGAAGCCCTGATCGCCGGCTACGTCCAGGAGATGGTCAAGCTCATCCTCCTGCTGCTGGTGCTCTTTGCCATGGCCTATCCGCGCGAGCCGCGCCCGGTGACCACCGCCGCCGCGGCCCCCGCCCTCGGCTTCGCCCTGTTTGGCGCCAACGCCTCACTCTCCCCCGAAATCCAACAGCTCCCCGTGGACGGCGACCTGGTCTATCCGATCGTCCAGCAGTGGCTCTGGATCGGCCTCCACCTGGGCACGGCCTATCTGCTCGCCAAGGGCTGGCTGACCGATCGCCTGGGCGTGTATCTGATGAGCGCCGGGCTGCTGCACGCGGCCGCCGTCTACACCGCCACGCTCGAATCGCTCGGCTGGCACCCGGTGGTGGTCACCGTGATCCTGGCGGCCGTCGCGCTCAGCGCCTTCTCCGGCGGCGCCGGCGCCATCCCCGCGCGCCGCTAGGAAACCTAGCCGCAACCCCTCCGTCATTCCCGCGAAGGCGGGAATCCACCCCACATTGAACCTGGGGGCGGAAAGGATGCGCCCGGTCATCCCCAAACCCGGCTGGACTCGGCAGACGTCACCTAGCCGGGGAAACGAGAGGATGGCGGTCGGCCACCGACGCGCCCCGTCACCATCGAGGCTCCGGTCGCCCCCACGGCCACTACGAGGCTCACCACCCCCAACCAGTCCCCGCTGACGCTATAGGGCGAGCCCGGCGTCGTCACCGCCACGTCGGCGGCGAGCATGGTCTCCAGTTGGGAGGCGAGCGGCGTCGCGGCGACGACGCGCCCATCCGGTGAAACGATGGCCGACCCGTAGCGCCAGTCGGCCTTGACGATCGCCAGCCGGTGCTCGGCCGCCCGCACCCGCAGGTGCGCCAGCTGCGTGCCGGCATAGGCCGCCCAGTCGTGCGTCGGCACCGCCACCACCTGGGCGCCGTCGCGGGCCAGTCGCGCCAGGGCGTCGGTGTAGCTACCGTCGGGCCCCAGGGCCAATCCCACGGCCACTCCGTCGACTTCGTAGACCGGATGCAGCCCTTCGGTAATGCTGCGCTCGCCGATCACCCACACCGGATGCGCCTTGGTCGAGGGCGCCGACAGCCGGCCATCCGGATAGACCAGCACGGCTTCGTTGCGCGTGTGGTCCCAGTCAATGCGAATGAAATAGGGCCACACGATCGTCGTGCCCGACCGCGCCGCCACGTCGGCCACCTGCTGCGCCAGCGTCTGCCCGGTCGGCGTCTGGGGATCCACCCAGCCCGAGGCCTCGGGCCATACCACCAGTTGCGCACCCTGCGCCGCGACGGTCGGTGGCCCGTGTAGCGCCGTGATGACCTCGGTGAGCTCGGCGTATTGTCGGCGGATGATCAGTGGCCGCGTGAGTGGATGGTCCGGCACGTGCTCGCCCGGTTGCACCAGGGCCGCGCGCAGCGTGCCGGTTGATTCGGGCGGCGGCAGCAGTGCCAGGATCCCGCCCAGGATCCAGGCACCGGCCACCGCGCCCACGGTCCAGCCCAGCGCCCGACGCGATCCGGTCCATCGTCCCCGCGCCGCCAGGATCAGCGCCGCGATGGCGCCGTTGGTGGCCATCGCGATGATCGCGACCGGCCACATGCCGGCCAGCGGCAGGAACGCCCGCAGCGGCGCGACGTCGATCTGCGCGGTGGCGGTCATGCCCCATTGGTGGCCGGCCGTCGTCACCAGCCGCAGGTACTCGACGCCTGCCCACACCAGCGCCGGCAGCCACACGATGCCCCACCCCCGCAGCGCCGCGTGCAGGCGCGGCGTCAGCACCGGTACGGCTAGCAATCCCGCTAGGAGACCGAACGCCGCCGCCACCGCCGCGCTCACTCCAACCCACGCCGCGCCCGTGATCACCTCCGGCGGATCGATGCTCAGGGCCAGAAGACCGAAGAGCGTGCCGCAGCCGAGTCCCGCCAGCACCCGCGCCGCCGCATTCGAACGACCCGGCGCGTGGACGGCGAGCATCAGCGGTACCCAGGCAACGAAACCCAGGGCTGTCCACGACAGCGGTGGAAAGCTCGCCGCAAAGAGGGCGCCCGACGCCAAAGCCGCTAGGATCGGTGGTCCTCCGTGCCCTATCCGGCGTCCGGCAGCGGCTACCATTCGAAGCGGTTACCGGGACACCAAGCGTGGGGGAAATCGCTCGTGGACATGTGGCAGCAAACCTTGGACGTGCTCAACGCGCCGATCACGGAGATCGACGGAAAGATCCTGACGCCGCTCGGCATCATCCAAATCGTAGTCATCCTCGCGATCACCATGATTGCGCTGCTGCCGTTGCGGCGGCTCCTGCGGCGCAACTTGAGCGAGCGGCTCAACATGGACGAACGGGCCTCGGCGTGGATCGTACGCCTTACGACCTGGCTGGTGGTGCTGGTTGGGATCTACGTCGCCCTCACGTCCGTGGGCTTCAATCTCAACGTGCTGCTGGCGATCATTGGCGGATTGTCGGTCGGCATCGCCTTCGGCACCCAGGACATCGCGCGAAACCTGATTTCGGGCGTTATCGTCTCGGCCGAGCGCCGGATCGGCGTGGGAGCCGAGATCGAGATCCGCGGCTTTCGCGGGTTTGTGGAAGAAGTAGGGCCCCGGTCGGTTCGCCTGCGCCTGCCCGACGGCCGCCGTGTGCTGCTGGCCAGCGTCGACTTCATGGCACAGCCCGTGACGCTGCACGGGCCGGCGGAGGAGATGGACGACGCCGAGCAGAACGAATGACGACTTGAATCCCGAAGGACGGCCGCCCGAGGCGCCCGGCAACGTCTCGACCGGCGACCGGGCCGAGCGCCGCTTTCACCAGGGCGTGCTGGCGACCTGGTATGCGCTGGGCATATTCGTGGCGAGCACCGCGGTCGCGCCGTGGATCATCATCATCGGCGTGCTCGTGCAGCTCGCCGGATCGGTGAATTGCTGCCTCAGCCTGCCGCGCGCCCTGCACCGATGGCTCATCGCGCCCGCGCGGCGCCAACGCGCGCCCGAGCCTCGAGCGGCGTTCGATCGCGCCGACGCCATGACCGGCACCGTGGCCCTCGCTGGCGTGATGTTCGTGGTTGCGGGCATGCATCCGCTCGGCTGGGCGCTCGTCGGTGTGGCCATCATCTCGCTGGCGCTCGACGCGGCGCTCGATCGTGGCCCGCTGCGCAGCCTCGCCGATTTGCTGGCGCGACTGGCCGGACCGGCGCAGCCCTAGCATGGCCTCGCCGCGGGCGTCCGCAGCTCTCGCTGCGCTGCTGCTCACCATGCTGATGGGGGCCACCTGCGCCGGCCCCGCGGGCGCCGCGCCCGACGCCGGCGGCGCGGCGGCTGTCGACACCGGCCTGCTGCTCGCCGTGCTCGTACCGCCGGTGATCCTGGTGTCTCTCGCCTGGCTGGCATACATTTTCCGGCTCCTCTTTCGAGATCCGCCCGAAGGACCACCGACGCCCAAGCCGTGACCGTCGCTTTTCCTGGCGTAATCTGTTGTTACAGGGGTGCGGGGAATTGGCAGTGCCGGTCGAGGACATCAGCCTCACAATTGACGGGCGACGCGTGTCGGTACCGCCCGGCGCGACGCTGCTGGATGCGGCATCCGCGGCCGGCGTCGAGGTCCCCACGCTCTGCTTTCATCCCAACATGGCGGCCTCGGCCAATTGCCGCCTGTGCGTGGTGGAGCAATCCCTGAGCCCTAACGGCTCCGTCGCCGAACCCGAGCCCGGCGCCCCTGACCGCCAGGCGTCCAAGCTGTTGCCGTCCTGCCGCGCCAAGGCCGAGCCGGGCCAGGTCGTATTCACCAGCAGCCACAACGTGCTCGCGTCGCGCCGCGGTTCGCTGCGCCTGCTGCTCGGCGGCGTCGACCTGAGCGAAGCGCCGGAGCTGGAGGACCTCTGTGCCGAATACGGCCTCGCGGTCGGCACCGCCGCCGAGCGCGAGCCGTTTCCGATCTACGTCGACAACCCCTACTACATCCGCGACTACAACAAGTGCGTCATGTGCTGGCGCTGCGTGGACGTCTGCGGCGACCAGGTGCAGTTCACCTTCGCCATCGAGCCGGCCGAGCGCGGGTTTGAGGTCCGCGTGGGCACCGCCGAGTACGACGGCATGATGGACACCACCTGCGTCTACTGCGGCAACTGCGTCCAGGTATGCCCCAGCGGCGCCCTCAAGGGCCGCGCCCAGTGGGAAGCCGAGCGGCGCGGCCAGCTCAGCGACGACCGCGTCGTCGAGACCACCTGCTCCTTCTGCGGCGTCGGCTGTGGGCTCACGGCCCATGTCCGCGATGGGGCCATCACGCACGTGGATTCGCCCGACGATCACCCGGTGAACCAGGGCTGGCTCTGCGTCAAGGGCCGCTACGGCTGGGACTACGCGCAGCATGAGGAGCGCCTGACGCATCCCCTCATTCGAGTCGGCGCGCGCGGCGAGGGCCGCTGGCGGCGTGCGACGTGGGACGAGGCGCTCGATCTCACCGCACGACGCCTGACGCACCACCGCGACTCGCATGGACCCGGCTCGGTGGCGGTCTACGCATCCTCCAAGTGCACCAACGAGGAGAACTACCTGCTGCAGAAGTTCACCCGCGCGGCTCTGCAAACCAACAACATCGACAACTGCACCCGGCTCTGCCATGCCTCGTCGGTGGCCGCGCTCGACATCGCTCTGGGCACCAGCGCCTTCACCAATTCCCTCGACGAAATCGCCGAAAACGACGTGATCTTCGTCACCGGCTCGAACACCACGGAAACTCACCCCATCACGGCCCTCAAGATGAAGGCCGCCGTGCGCGAAGGGGCCCGGCTCATCGTGGCCGACCCGCGCGCCATTGAGCTCACCCGCTGGGCCGACGTGCACCTGCAGTTCCGCACCGGCACCGACGTACCCATGTACAACGCCCTGCTGCATGTGGTGATCCGCGACGGACTTGTGGACGAGGAGTTCATCGCCGCGCGCGTGAACAACTTCGAAGCCGTCGCCGAGTCGGTCCGCGACTGGACGCCCGAGCGGCAGGAAGCGCTCACCGGCATTCCGGCGGCGGACATCGAGCGGGCCGCCCGCATCATCGGCCAAGCTGGAAAATCGGCGTTCTACTGGGGCGTGGGCATCTCCGAGCAGACGCATGGCACCGACGCCTGTCTCACGCTCATCAACCTTGCCCTGGCCACCGGCAACGTGGGCCGGCGCGGGACCGGCCTCAATCCCCTGCGCGGCCAAAACAACGTCCAAGGCACCAGCGACGTGGGCGCCATTCCGATGTACCTCACCGACTACCGCTCGGTCGAGGACCCGCGAATTCGCGGCGTCTTCGAGAAGGCCTGGGGCGTGGCCCTGCCGGCGGCCCAGGGCCTCACCACCATGGAAATCGCCGATGCCGTGGGGAGCGGAGATCTGCGGGCCATGTTCATCATGGGCGAAAACCCGCTCATGTCGGACCCCGATCTCAACGCCGCTCGCGAGCACTTCAACCACATCGACTTTCTGGCCGTGCAAGACATCTTCATGACCGAGACGGCGCAGATCGCCGACGTCGTGCTGCCCGCCGCGAGCTGGGCCGAGAAGGACGGCACCTTCACCAACACCGATCGGCGCGTGCAACGCGTCCGATCCATCCTGGAACCGCCCGGCGAAGCCCGACAGGACTGGGAAATCGTCTTGGACCTCTCACGGCGGATGGGCTATGACCCTCGCCTGAATACGCCGGCGGAGATCTTCGATGAGATTGCGCGGCTCACGCCCAGCCACGCCGGGCTCAGCCACGCCCGGCTCGACCGCGAGGGCGGCCTTCGTTGGCCGTGCTACGACGCCAACGATCCCGGGGCGCTGTGGCTCTTCGGCGACCGCTTCCCGACCAGTGACGGCCGAGCCACCATGACGACGGTCGACTGGACTGAAAACGTCGAGATTCCCGACGCGGAGTATCCCTTCATCTTCAACACCGGCCGGGTGCTCTACCACTGGCACACCGGCTCGGTCAGCCGCCGCTCGCGGCTTGACGACGCCTATCCCGAGCCGCTCGTGGAGGTGTCGCCCGAGGACGCCGACCGGCTGGGCATTCCCAAGAGCGGGTTGGTGCGCGTCAGCAGCCGCCGGGGCAGCCTCGAGGCCCGCGCCTGGATCACCCGCCGTGTCCCTCCGGGCACCGTCTATATGGGTTGGCACTTTGTCGAAGCCGCCGCCAACTTGCTCACCATCAACGCCCTCGACCCGATTTCCAAGATCCCCGAATACAAGATCTGCGCCTGCAAGATCGAAGTGCTGGAAACGCAGGCAAGCCGCCGGTCGCGGTCCCTCGCAAGCGCCCAGGCCTAGGCGCCGGCCCATGCCGCGATTGGCGGTTTCACACGCCCCACCCGGCTACGACTGCCCCTTCTGCGCCATTGCCGCCGGCGCCGAGTCGGAATTCACTGCCTGGCGTGATGCGCACGTCGTGGTGCAAATCTCGCGGCGCCATAGCCCGGACAGTCCGCAAGTCCCCGGCAACGCGCTCGTGATTCCGCGGGCGCACTACGAGAACCTCTACGCGCTCCCGGACGACCTGGCGAGCCGCGTTGCCCAGGTGGCGCGCCGCGTCGCCATCGCCATGCGCACCGGCTATCCCTGCGATGGCGTGACCGTGCGCCAAAACAACGAGCCCGCCGGCGGCCAGGACGTCTGGCACCTGCACACCCACGTGATCCCGCGCCACACGGGCGACCGCGTGACCCAATCGCGCGGCGGGCGCGCAGACGACGACGAACGTGCTCGCTACGCGGCCCTCCTGTGCCGCAGCCTCGCCGCCCTCGACGATTCGCCCGGCTCGTCCTGAGACTGGTTCCGCACGGGCGATCGCGCAAGCCCGGTCCGCGACCGCGTGACTGCGTTTGTTGTCGTGAGAGATATGACATTGATACCGAATGACATGAGTGCTTTTCTACTATATATGGGGTGATATGAAGGATTTTCACCAAATGTTGTGTGTGCATAAAGAAATATTTGGTACGATCAGGGTTGAGGAATGCACGACCGTCGTTCGTTCCTCAGGCGCGGCCTGGGGCTGCTGTCGGGAGGCGCGGCAGGAGTACTTGGGGGAGGGTTGGCCGCTGCGTCGGGTCCGACCGAAGCCCACGGCGCACCAGGCGCCTCGCCGCCGGGCGCAGAGCGCGGAAATTCCGGCCGCCGGTCGATCATCGAAATCATTTGCGATATCGCCAACCTTGCTCCAACCGAGTGCGAACCGTGGTTGGAGCGACCGCCCACACCATCCGAACCGCAGTCGGTCTTGCAGGCGCAGCCGATGCTCACGGTCTACGGCCGCAGTTTCGGCGTGGCTCCGATCCTCGGAATGCTCGGAGCGCTCAACTCGTTCGATGAGCTGGAACGCGGCGTTGCGCCCTGGATCAGCGCCATGTCGGATCTTGCTGACGCGCCCGTCAAGGTGGCGCCGCATCTGATCTACGGGCTGGCGCGCCCGTGCCATAGCGACGATGACTCCTGCATGATCTTCCTCGACGCGTCGGGCGTGGATCTGATCGAGGACTACATCAAGCCGGCGGCGGATCGCGACATGGCCGTGATCCTCGACAGCCAGATCGGCCGCCTCTCGCCCACCTATTTCATCCGGCGAATGATCGACGCTGGCTATCTGGCCTATCCCAACGTGCACGTGGCGCTCGATCCCGAGTTCGCCACGCAGCCGGACCAGGACATGCCGGGCCATCCGATCGGGACCCTCTCCGCCTATAGCATCAACGAGGTCCAGGCGCTTCTGGCCTCCTACGTGCGCGAGGAGGGCCTTTCGCACAAGAAGGTGCTCATCGTGCATCAGTTTGTCGACGACCTCTCGGATTCCTGGTCCATGGTTCCCGGCAAGCAGAACATTGAGGTTTACCCGGAGGTTGAGCTGGTCTTCGACGCCGACGGCTTTGGCTCGCCCAACGCCAAGGTCCACAAATACAACGCCATCACCGACCCCACGGCCTACCCGCAGCTCGAGTGGCGCGGCATCAAGATCTTCCAGCACAACCCGCACGCGCCCCGCTTTTCGGATACCCCCGTGATGACTCCGCGTCAGATCTACGGCCTCGACCCAACGCCGGCCGGCTGGCGCATCTGGGCGCCGCCGCATTTGGTCGTGGTGGCCTAGCCAACGGACGTCGACGCTAGCTCCGCAAAATAGGGGCCGCGATCATCAGGGCCGTATCGTCGACGTGCGGCTACTGGATATGGGGAAAGTCCCATAGCCCCGCCTATATGTTGTATCCCACTCCCGTTTTGGTGGTATCGTTGCACCTAAGGAATGTTCGACCGTCGCTCATTCCTCAGGCAGGGCCTGGGGCTGCTGTCGGGAGGCGCGGCAGGCACGCTCTTGGGGAGGGTGGCCGCTGCATCGGCACCGGCCGAGCCCTCCGGCGCGGCGGGCAGCCGTCATCCCCCTGCTGAGAACAGCCCTCCGCAACCGCCGGAGTCAATTGCTGGCCTCATCTGCGAGGCTGCCGAGCCCGATCCAGGCATCTGCGACTGGTGGTCGCACGTGCTGCCGGCCACGCCGCTCGGACCGCTGTCGGTCCTGCAGCGACACTCGTTGCTTTCGGTTTACGGCCGCAGTTTCGGCGTGGCCCCGGTGCTCGGGATGCTCGGAGCGGTCAATTCGTTTGACGAGCTGGAACACAGCGTCGAGCCGTGGGTTCGCGCCATGTCCGAGTTCGCGGAAGCGCCGGTCAAGGTGGCGCCGCATCTGATCTACGCCCTGGCTCGCTCCTGCCGGGGCGCGGACGACAGCTGCATGATCTTCCTCGACGCGTCGGGCGTGGATCTGGTCGAGGAATACATCAAGCCGGCGGCGGATCGCAACATGGCTGTCATCCTTGACAGCCAGATCGGCCGCCTCTCGCCCACCTACTTCATCCGGCGAATGATCAACGCCGGCTATCTGGCCTATCCCAACGTGCACGTGGCGCTTGATCCCGAATTCGTGACCAAGCCCGATCAGGACACGCCGGGCAAGCCGACTGGAATGCTCTCCGCCCAGAGCATCAACCAGGTCCAGGCCCTTCTGGCCGCCTACGTGCGCGAGGAGGGCCTCTCCCACAAGAAAGTGCTCATCGTGCATCAGTTCGTTGACGACGTCACCGACTCGTGGTCGATGGTTCCCGGCAAGCGAAACATCCAGATCTACCCTGAAGTCGAGTTGGTCTTCGACGCCGATGGCTTCGGCAGCCCCAACGCCAAGGTGCACAAATACAACGCCATCACCAGCCCCACGGCGTACCCGCAGATCGAGTGGCGCGGCCTCAAGATCTTTCAGCACAACGCGCGCGCGCCCTGGGCTTCGGACACTCCCGTGATGACCCCGCGCCAGATATATGGCCTCGATCCCACGTCCAACGGCTGGCGCATGTGGGCGCCGCCTCACTTGCTCGTGGTGGCCTAGCCGCGCTGCACGCGATCGGTCGCATCGCCCGAAGGCTGCTGGTACGCCCTGTCGGAGTCACCTGCGCCGGGCGGCGGTTGGTGCACGATAGGGCGAAATCGCCGCACGACGAGCACCCGGGTAGGGAAACTTGATCCGTCATTCCCGCGGAGAGCCTGCCCCGTACTCGATACGGGGCGGGAATCCACCCCCAAGTCGTCTCCCAGCGAGCCGTGAGATCCGCTCTTCAAGTCGCCCGCCGGCAGGACTGCGCGTCGCCATGTGGAACATCTGGGGCTTCTCCTGGGAGTGGGAGCGCCGGCGCCCGCTCGTCGCCGTCGAGCTTGCCGACCTCGAACCCGACGTCGTGGCCCTCCACGAAGCCCGCGCTGCCCGTCGGCCGTGGGAGGCCGGCCAGTCCACGCCCGAGCAGGCCGCCGCCGACACCGGCATCCCCGTCGTCGAGTGGATCGACGCACCGACGCTGGACCCATCCGCGCGGATGGGTCCGGCGCTGCTGGCCCGCGTCCCACCGGCGGGCACATCGCGGCTGCGGCTCGCCGACCGCGACTCCGTTCCCGACCTCGGCTTTCACGAGCCCTGGCTGCTCACCGCGCGGTGGGAGATCGATGGACTCCGGGCCACGCTGGCGACCACGCACCTGCCAATGTCGTCGTTGCCCGCCGCCCAGCGGGTTGCCGTGCCGAAGCTGGCCAACGTGCTGGCTCCGCTGGCGGACGACTCCGACTTGCTCGTGCTGATGGGCGACTTGAACGTGCAGCCGCACAGCTCGCTCCTGTTCAGCCTCATGCAGACCGCCGGACTCGAGTCGGTGCCTTCCCTTGCCACGGCGCCGCCCACCTGGCCCACGAGCTCGGCCATGTTCAACCAGTGGGCCGTGGAGTCCGGATACGGCGCGTGGGCGCACCATCCCGAGGCGCAGCCAATCCGCATCGACTACGTCCTGGCTCGCCGCCGCGACTCCACGCCGCTTCGCATCGTGGACCAAGGGCGCTTCGGAACTCGGCATCGCTCGGACGGTCTGTTCGCGTCCGACCACTGGGGCCTCTGGGTCGATCTCGCCATTGCCTGACGGCGATGGCCCCGGACGTTGGCGGTCGCCTCAGCCGTTCTGCACCTTCACCCGCAGCCGTCGCACGTCGGTCGCGCCGCCTTCTGCAGCGGTCGCCCGGCCGTGCAGCGTGAGATAGCTCAGGCCCAAGCGCCCGTCTCGGATCGCCAAGGTGCACTCGGTTCCTCCGACAGTCGCGATGGCCGTGTCGGCAGCGACATCCCAGCGGATGGTGACCGGCGTCCATGCGCCGGCAGGCAGTGCCTCCTCGTCCAGCGCGTGCTCAATCGCCGCATCCGGACGCCGGTCGTCGGGCCGCCAGAAAGTCTCGTCGAGCACCACATCGACGCCGGCCGAGCCCTCGTCGCGGCGCACCTCGAGCGACAGCGTGCCCTGAGCGCCGATGGGAAAGTTGCGCTCAACGCCCAGCGGCAACTCGCCGGTGTGCCGCAGTCGCAGCACGCGTCCGCCGTCCGCGTCCACCACCGATGCCCCCGCGGTGCCATTCGTCGACCACCCGTCCAATCCGTGCTCGAAGTCGTCGCGGTCCTCGGTCTCGTCGAGCCGGTCGGGGTCCAAGATCACGTAGTCCGTGACCACGTGCATCCAGGCGTCGGTGATGTGGTTAAACATCATCAGCACGCGACCGTCGGGTAGCTCCAGCATGCGCGGGTAGCTGACCTGATCGTTCAGCAACTCCGGCAGGGCTTGCCGCGCGTACTCGCGGTAGCCGTTCCAGGTGCGCCCGTCGTCGTGTGAGACCGCGACGTTCACCACGTGCCGCGAGCAATGCACCTCCTTGTGCTCGCCGCCAAGCGGCGGCCCCTGGGTGTTGTTCCAGGTAAACAGCAGGCGTCCATCACTGAGCCGCAAGAGATAGCCCGGCGAGTTGGGCGCCTTGAACCGGCTGCGCTTCGGCTCGGACCAAATCCGGCCATCGTCCGAATACGACTCGTATTGGAAGCGGTCCGGCGTGCGGATGATCTTGTAGATGCGCCCGTCGCCCAGTTGCGCCACCGTGGGCTCGTTGGCGCCGGAGTGGCTGTGGCGTCCGCCCGAGGCCACGTGCAGTTCGGTCGAGTCGTTGCGCCAGGTGCGCCCGCCGTCGTCCGAATAGCAGGTCTTGCAGCAATACATGCCCTCCGTCTGGTCCCAGTCGTAGTACTCCAGCGGCAGCAGAATCCGGCCGCTGTCGATTTGGGCCGCCTGGCGCAGCGCGCCGGTGTAGGGGTGGCCGTAGTCGATGCGCTGCGGCCCGTCCCAGCTGGCGCCGCCGTCGCGCGAGACGACGTGATAGACGTCGCAGCGCAGCTCGTCGCGCCCGGGACGCTCGATGTCCTCGGGCCAGATGAGCATGCGCATGCCAAAGAGGTGGATGACGCCGTCGCGGTCCACCAGGATCGGGCCGCTGCCCCAATAGCCGAAGCCAATGGGAAGCGCCATCACGCGCTGCGGCTCGTCCCAGGTGACCGTGCCGTTGGAAAGGGCCCCGTAGCGGATGATGAGATCCTGCCGCGCCCACGGGTCGTGGAAGATGCCCTGTTCGAGCGCGATGTAAAAGCCGGGACCTTCGGTCGTCCAGCTGATAAAGCGACCGTCGGGCAGCAGCGCCACCCGGTCGATCGATTCGCCGAATGAGTGTCGTTCGAGTAGCAGCACGGTCCTTCTCCTGCGCCCGTGGAATCAAGAGTCCGACCGGCGCGGTCGTCGCTGACGCGGGCATTGTCGCGCGTCCAGCCGGGCGCCATGCCAACGGGCTGACTTCCGGCGCTTTATGCTGGCCTGGTGGCCTGACACGTGAGTCGAGGCGGCGCCATGGACGAAATTCAAGACCTATTCATTTCCGGGCGGCACGGCTATCACACCTTCCGCATCCCGGCGCTGGCGGTCTCCACCGCCGGCACCGTGCTGGCTTTTGCCGAGGGTCGCCGCAACAATCGCTACGACACCGGCGACATCGACACCGTCCTCCGCCGGCGCGAGCGCGGCGCCGACGATTTCGATGAGATGCGTGTTGTCGTTCCGGGCGGCGGCGACGTGGCCGGCAACCCGGCCCCCGTGGTGGACCGCGACACCGGGCGCATCACGCTGCTCTTCTGCCGCAATCCCCATGACGGCCCCGAGGACCTCGTCTGGCAGGACAAAGCCCAGCGCACCGTCTGGCAGACCCACAGCGACGACGACGGGAAAACGTGGGCATCACCCCGCGAGATCACTAGCGCGGTCAAGCGGCCCGGTTGGACGTGGTACGCCACCGGGCCCTGTCACGGCATCCAACTGCAGAGCGGACGATTTGTCATCCCGTGCGATCACGGCGTCGGCGTGCAGCACGAGCGCTATGTTGACTGGTGCCGCTCCCACCTGCTGCTCAGTGACGACGGAGGCGCGACCTGGCGCATCGGCGCGACCACCGGCGACGGCACCAACGAGTGCGTGGTCGTGGAGCTCGACGACGGCAGCCTCTATCTCAACCGGCGCTGCGACCGGCGTGACGAGCAGCCGCTCTACCGCCGGCGCTACGCGCGCAGCGTGGACGGCGGCGAGTCGTTCGCCGAGGATGACTGGCACCACGACCTCATCGACCCCCATTGCCAGGCCTCGGCCGTGCGCGCGGGCGGTCCCGGCGCGCCGCTCGTCTTCGCCAACGCCGCCAGCGAGGCCCGCGAGCGGCTCACCGTGCGGCGCAGCGACGACGGGGGACGCACCTGGTCGAGCGGGCTCGTCGTGCATCCCGGACCCTCCGCCTATTCCGACCTGTGCGACTTGGGCGACGGCGCCGTGGGGCTGATCTACGAGTCTGGCGACGAAATGACCTACGAGCGCCTCCGCTGGACGCGACTCAACGTTGACGACTTAGGCGGCTAACCGCCCGGAATGTAGAGCGTCCGGTCGGCCACGGGCAGGGACACCCGCGCGCCCCCGTTGAGGTGCGAGTGGGCGATGCCAAACTGCGCTTCGACCGACTGCATCGTGACGTCAATGTTCCCAGTCGTGCGCTCGCCGGTCTCCAGTTCCCGGATGATGCTGCGGATTGTGAGCACCGCGGGGCTCTCGGCGATCCCTCGAATCGTGCGCTCCCGAACGTCGGCGTACTCGCCCCTGATCAGGCGCACCGAGGAGTAATCTCCGTTATCCCACACCACGGCCCGTCCCTCATCGCCGTGCACCTCGATGTCCCACTGGCCCCGGCGGGGGATGAAATATCCTTCCGCGCCGGTCGCGTACCCGACCCGGAAGAACCCCACCATCGGGTCGGCAATTTCCTCGCCCGCCACCGGGACATACCGATGTCCCGCCGGATCGTAGCTGGGCGGCGGACGCCGCGGCTCGGGGTCGAAGGGATCGCCGGGATCGATCAGGCGGCCTTCCACCCATATGGGCTGCGGGTCGCCCAGGAGCATCGAGGCCGTATCCAGCGTGTGTGGGTGGTGTTTGATGATGTCCGTGTAGCCGTAGACGACGGCAAATTGGGGCGCACCGACCTCACCGGCGGCGATGGCATCCCGCATGGACGTATACACCAAGTCATGCCGCCGCATCGCCCCCCAGTTGAACGCCACGCCGTTGGCCGTGCAGGCGCGGTGGATGCGGTCGGCCTCGGCCAGTGAGGCGCACAGCCCCTTCTCGCTGTAGATGCCCCGCACGCCGTGCTCGGCGGCATAGATCAGCGGCTCGGCGCGGGCGAACGAGGGCGTCGTCACGCTCACGATGTCCAGCCGCTCGGTGTCGATCATCTCCCGGTAGTCGAGGTAGGTGTTCGTCACGCCGAAGCGCTCGCTGAAGCGCCGCAGCCGTTCCGCCCCGCGGTTGGCCACGGCCACCACTTCGGTCTCCTCGATCGCCTCGTAGGCGCTGAAGTGCCCGTAGGGTTTTCGGCGGTCGCCCACCGGCAGCTCGTCTTCGATCAGTCCGCCGCTGCGGCCCGTCCCAATGATCCCGACGCGATATTTCGCAGGCATGATGTTCACTCGCTCTTCAGGGCCGTCGCCCCGGCTGCTGTACCCATGATGCCCGCACCGGGCGATCGTGTGGGCGGCGTTCCTATACTTGCCGACCATACGGGCCAGTTGCCGCTGCTTGGAGACGCCCATGGACTACCGGCGGCTCGGACGATCCGGGTTGGAAGTCTCGCTCGTGGGCGTCGGCTGCAATCAGTTCGGCGGCCGGTGCGATCGCAAGCAAACGCGCGCCGTGGTCCACGCCGCGCTGGATGTCGGTATCACGCTGTTCGACACGAGCAACAGCTACGGGCAGAACGGTCGCTCGGAGAAGTTTCTGGGCGCCGCCCTCAAGGGTTGTCGCGACGACGCGGTCATCGCCACCAAGTTCGCCTCGCCCATGGGCGACGGTCCCATGCAGGTCGGCGGCTCGCGTCGCCACGTCCTGCAGGCCGTCGAGGACAGCCTGCGCCGGTTGCGCACCGACTACATCGACCTCTATCAAATGCACCGGCCCGACCCGAACACGCCCATCGAGGAGACGCTGTCCGCGCTCGATCTGCTCGTCCGCCAGGGCAAGGTGCGCTACATCGGGCATTCCAACTTTGCCGGCTGGCAGATTGCCGCCGCCGCGGCCGCCGCCGAGCGGGCCAACGTCACCCCGTTCCTCTCGGCGCAGAATCACTACAGCCTCCTCGACCGAAGCGTCGAGGCCGAAGTCATCCCCGCCTGCGAGGCCTTTGGCTTGTCCCTGCTGCCCTATTTCCCGCTCGCGAGCGGGCTGCTCAGCGGGAAGTACCGCCCCGGAGAAGCTGCGCCCGCCGACACGCGGCTCGCCGAAGGCTCCCAGGCCGATCGCTGGCGAACGCCGACCAACGTCGCCAAGACCGAGCGCTTGCGCGCCGTGGCCGAAGCCAGTTGCCATAGCCTGCTTGAGCTGGCCATGAGCTGGCTCGCTCGCCAACCGGTCATCGCCTCCGTGATCGCCGGCGCCTCGCGGCCCGAGCACGTCCGGCAGAACGTGGAAACCGTCGGCTGGGCGATGAGTCCGGATGAGCTCGACGCCATCGAAGCGGCGGTGAGTGACTCGCCCGACGGCTGAGGACGGATCGACTCCGATGCAGCGCAAGACTGAGTGAGCCGCCCGTGACCACCGACAGCCCAATGATCCCGACCCCCGACGAGATCTACGCGTTTCAGACCAGTGGCTATTTGGTGCTGCCGGGTTTCCTTGCCCCCGACCACGTCGCCCTGCTCACCGAGCGGCTCGAACGGGTCATGGAACGCCGCCGCCATCAGGCCGAAGCCGGCACGCCGACCAATGGGATGACCGACGTCGAGGGACCGAACACGCGCATCTTTCACATCCTCGAGGACGACCCGGCGCTGCTGGACCTTATCGACTATGGCCCCCTCATGCCCTACGTCCATGCCTTCCTCATCCGCAATCCGCATTTCCACGCCTCGGACGCCATCTGGGAGGTTGGGGCCTCGGGCCGCCCGCCCCAGTGGCACCCCGACGGCGGCTACCTGCGTGTGCTCGGGCGGCCCACGCCGTTGATGCAGCTCAAGGTGGGCTACTACCTGTCGGACATGCGCGAGCCCGGACGGGGCAACCTCACCCTCGTGCCCGGCTCCCATCGCAGCGCCGCCGAGCCGTCGTCCGAGCAGCAGGCGGGCTACGACACCATGCCCGGCGCCATCCAGGTTTGCGGCCCGCCGGGGACGGCGTTCATGTTCCACAACGCCGTCTGGCACACGCGCGGACCCAGCACCGATCCCAACGCGTCGCGCATCATGCTCTACTACGCCTACGAGCACGGCTTCATGGTCGGCAACCCCGAGCACTGGAGCTACTCCAAGGCCTTCTACGCCGGCCTGCCGCCAGAGCGCCGCGCGCTGTTCCACGGCTTCGTCTTCGACCCGCCGGAGCGCCGCTGGTCCTGATTCGGCCCTGCCGAGCCGGCCGGCTTTGATTTGAACGCGAAATAGCCAGCGGTGTAATGTTCACGTATCAGTGCTGGGTCCCCAGGCGCTGGTTGTTCACTTGGCAGCGCCTGGCGTCGGTCCGGCAAGCCCTTGGGGGGTGCGTCATGAAGCGTGGAATGCGTACAGCGGTGTCGCGGCGGCGCGTGTTGCAAGGCGCGGCTGCCGGATTGTTTGGCGCGGCCGGCGCGGCTGTCCTAGCGGCGTGCGGCGAGACGCAGGTCGTGACCAAGGAAGTGATCAAGGAAGTCCCGGTCGAGACCGTGATCACCAAGGAAGTGATCAAAGAGGTCGAGGTCGAGCGGGTCGTGACGCAGGAAGTCATCAAGGAGGTTGTCAAGGAAGTCGTCGTCACGCCTGCGCCGGCCATGCAGCAGGAGATGACAGGCCCCGTCAGCGGCGGCACGCTGGTCATGGGCACGGGCAACCCGGCGTCCAACGCGTGGAACCCCTACGCCCAGTGGAGCAGCAGCCACCACTTTGTCAACGACGTGGTCTGGCTGCAGCTCTGGTACGGCGATCAGTGGGGCGATGGCCGCACCCCGTCGCTGCCCGGAGGCTGGGGCCCCGGGGTGGCCAACTCGTGGGATGAGGTCGAGGGCGGGCGCGTCTACGACTTTCACATCAACCCCGATGTCAAGTGGCATGACGGCGTGCCCGTCACCGCCGACGACGTCACCTGGGGCTTCCACATGGCCATCCACCCGGCCTATGGCGCCAAGTTCGGCGACATCACCTACATCGACATCGAGGGTGCGCAGGCCTGGGCGGAAAACCCCACCGACAACGTCGAGGACGCGGGCGGTGTGGTCAAGATCGACGAGATGACCGTGCGGGTCTCGCTGCGGCGGCCCGACCCCGGCTGGTGGGGGCGACCGCTCAAGGACCGCTCCATTCACCTGCCGCCGTACCCGAAGCACATCTACGAGAACATCGCGCCCGAGGACGCGTTCGAGGGCACGGAGTACGCCTCCAAGCCGATCGCCAACGGGCCGATGAAGGCCGTGCGCTTCGTCGAGGGGCAGTTCTTCGAAATGGAGTCCTTCTCCGACTTCGCCTACGGCGCGCCGTACGTTGACGGCAAGATCATTCGCTACGGCGACCGCGACGCCATCGACGCGGCCTCCGAGGCCGGAGAGATGGACTACATCCGCGCCGGCAGCGTGGAGTCGTTCCAGCGCCTCGGGCAGCTTGCGCACCTGCAAGGCCTGCCGCAGCGCTCGCCGTTCGGTGCCAATCTGTTCCTCAACTGGGACGCCGAGATCTTCGCCAACACCGACATCTCGTTGCTGACCGAGGCGATGATTCTCGCCATCGACCGCGAGACCGTCATCGAGACCCTCGACGGCGGAACGCGGTTCCTCACCAACTACTGCTTCGCGCACGTCGGGCTGATCGCCGACCCGCCGCCGGGCACCTACCGCGAGTTGACCTACAACCCGGACGAGGCCCGCGAGCTCATCGCCGAATCTGGTTTCGACACCAGTCAGGCGATCAGGTTCATCAAGTGGGGCAACCCCGGGCCGCGCGATGTGGCGCTCCAGCAGTACTGGGCGGACGTGGGGCTCAACGTCGAGTTCTTCAAGATCGACGTCTCGGCGGTCGTCGAGGAGCTCTACCAGAAGCGCTCGCACGACATGGTCATCGCCAACATGGGCGGCTTCAACACGCTCAATGACGGCTGGCAGCGGGTGAAGTGCGGCTGGGTCTATGACGACGGCGGCTTCAACCACTCGAACATCTGCGACCCCGAGTTGGACGCGCTGTACGAGAAGGCCAACGAGGCCACCGACACCGCCACCTTGCAGGAGCGTTGGTACGAGATTGCGGCCTACATCCACGGACGGGGCACGATGGTCGTTGGCCCCATGTCGTACGGATCGGTGCGCAACATCTATCACCGCCGCGTGCAGGGACCGCTCTGGCAGCACACCTACACGCAGCCGGTGCGGTCATTGGTCGAGAAGGTGTGGATCGACCCGCGCTGGGACGGCACGGACTTCAGCGGGTAGTCCATGGATCGAGCCGGCCGCGGGCCGGCTCGACGCCCATTCACCGGGGCGGCGGGGAGCAATCCCCGTCGCCCCGGTGGCTTTTGGACTGAGGCTCCGATGGCCCTTGTAACCCCGGTGGCCCAGGCTGCGTGCAGCCTGGGAGCTTCAACCGCAGCCGGTCGGGTCCCCTCTCCCCACGGTGGGAGAGGGTTAGGGTGAGGGGGTCGGCCGATCCCACGCTGCTCGCAGCGCGGGCTGCCGGACACCTGCCTTGTTGAGGAAGCGCCTTCGCTAGTTCCCCGACCCGCTGCCCCGCACGTCAAAGGCGTCGCGCAGTCCGTCCCCAACGAAATAGATCGCCAGCACGGCCAGGACAATCGAGAGCCCCGGGGACAGCCACAGGGCCGGCGCGGCGTCGATGAACGCGATCCCACGGGCGTTGCTGATCATGGTTCCCCAGCTTGCCGCCGGCTCCGAAATGCCGAGACCCAGGAAGCTCAGCCCGGCCTCGGCAAGAATCGCCCCGGCGACCCCCAGCGTGACCGCCACCGACACCGGACCGACGACGTTGGGCAGCACATGTCGCCGGATGATGTGCCGCAGGCTGCCCCCAAGCGCCTGTGACGCGATGACGTAGTCCAGCTCGCGCTGGACCAAGATCTGACCGCGAATGAGACGCGCGAGTCCAGGCCAGCCGAAGATCCCAATGATCACCATCACGTTGATGATGCTCGGGCCGAGAATGCCGGCCATGATGACGATGAGAATGAACGATGGAAAGGTCATGATGAGATCGGTGAAGCGCATGAGGACGTTGTCGACGCGACCGCCCGCCAATCCCGCCGAAGCTCCAATGGCAAACGCAATCGCCAGGTAGATCGACACCGCCACGACGCCCACCGAGAGCGAGACACGGGATCCGTAGACGACCCGACTGAAGGTATCGCGACCGGACCGGTCGGTCCCCAGCCAGTTCAACGAGTCCGGCGGGGCCAGCAGCTTGTGCAGGTGGTTGCGCGTCGGATCGTAGGGGGCCACGAAGTCCGCGAAAATCGCAATCAAGACCATATTGAAGAGAATGGCGAGCCCGAGCACGGCCAGCTTGTGCGACATGAAGCGCCGCCGCGCCCGAGTCCAGGGCGAAAGCTCGGGCGGAAGGTCGAGGATCTCGACCGCTTCCAGGCGTCGATGCGCGGTCGCGGCGGCCGCGCCGCCCTCCGCCTCGGATGGTGGCGGGCGATCGTTCGGTGGATTCTCCGTTGACACGTGCCTTGGCCTTACGAGTGGCGCACGCGCGGATCGACCCAGGCGTAGGCCACGTCCGTGAGCAGGTTGGCGGCGAGGACCGCCGTGGCGCCCATCAGCAACACGGCCATCTGCACCGGATAGTCACGCTGCAGCAGCGACGTGTAGGCCAGCGAGCCCACGCCGGGCCACGAGAAGATGGTCTCGATGATGAGCGCGCCGCCGATGAGCGCGGGCAACGAAAGCCCCAAAACCGTGACCAGCGGCACCAGCGCGTTGCGAAAGACGTGCTTCCAGAGGACGAGCGTCTCGCTCAGCCCTTTGGCCCGCGCGGTCAGCACGTACTCCGCGGAAAGCGTATCGAGCATCGACGCTCGCGTGTAGCGCATGTACACCGCGATGTCCTGCAGCATCAGGGCCGAGATCGGCAGGATCGCGTGACGGATGACATCCCCCACCTGGGGATCCCGACCGGCGGTCCACATGCCGAAGACGGGCAGCCAGCCCAACCACACCGCGAAGATCAACATGCCGGAGAGAGCAAAGAAGAACTGAGGAATTGAGATCATGAAGAATGAGACGACGGATAGGGAATAGTCGATGATCGAGTATTGCCTGAGTGCGGAAAGCACGCCGAATACCACCCCAATTGAAACGGCAAGTGCGAGCGCGGTTCCCATCAAGCTAATGGTCACCGGTAGTTTTTCGATAATCATCTCAATCACGGGGCGCTTTGTCTGATATGAGTACCCTAGATTCCCGGTCAACGCCTCTTTGAGCCAGATCGCGTAGCGCACCGGTCCCGGCCGGTCGAGACCAAGTCGGCGCCTCAACTCTTCGACGTCGCGCACGGAGATTGAGAGCTGATCCTCTGGGTTGAGGAGCGCGGTCAAGGGGTCTCCCGGCGCCATATTAATGATGAGGAACGTGATGACAGAAATCCCAAATAACAATGGGATAGATATCAATACTCGCCGGGTGATGTATTGCGTCATCGCGGCAATCCCACGGGCTGACGCATGCCTGGCCTGCCATCGCGGCGCCGGATGGCCAGCACAGTCATGCTACGTGGCGCATACTCGCTCCGCAACTTGCAGCGGGGCGCGCCGACGAAACGCTCTTGCGAGTGGCCAATCTCATGGGAACCACGGTTCGTGCGGTCGTCATTTCGCTGACGGCGTCTGGCGTGGCGGCGTTGATCGGTCTGGTGGTCGCCATCGTCCTCAGCCAGAACGTCACGATCGTCAACGGGTGCGTGATTCAGTCGGAATTTGCCGAGTCGTGGCTCCAGGAGCCAACCCGCTGTCCCGGCGTGGATCTGCGCGGCGCCGAGCTTGCCGGCGTGCACCTCCAGCGGGCGGATCTTGCCGGCGCGAGTCTCGTCGGCGCGGACCTTCGAGGGGCGAATCTGCGGCTGGCGATCCTCGACGATGCCGACCTGAGCGGGGCGCGGCTGGACGGAGCCAATCTGACCGGCGTCGCGGCTCACCGCTCGCGCTTCGTGGGCGCGTCGCTCGCGGGCGCGCAGATGGTGTGGGCGGAGCTGCGCGACGCCACGCTCACCGACGTACACATGGCAGGGGTCGAGGCGTCTTCGATCCAACTGCAGGGCGTCACGGCCCCAGGAGCCATCATCACCGATGCGAACCTGACGCGGGCGTCGTTCACCGACGCCAAGTTGCCCGGGGCCGATTTCACCGACTCGGTGCTGGCGCGGGCGCGGATGTTCGGCACCGACGTCAGCGGCGCCACCCTCACCGGCGCAAACCTGACCCAGGCCATGATCCGCGACGCCGCGCTTTCGGAGGTGCGGCTCGACGGCGCCCGCCTCTACAGCGCCGAGGTCAGCCGCACCGACCTGACGGGCGCGGACCTCCGCGAGGCCAATCTGCGCTTCGTCGACTTCACCGAATCCAACCTCTCCGGGCATTCCACGGTTGGGCGCAGCGCCGATCTCCGCGGGTCCGACCTGCTGGCGGCAACGCTCGACCGTGCCGATCTTTCCCATGCCACGCTGGCCGGCTCGCAGCTCTATGGCGCTGGGCTTCGCGGGACAAACCTCCGTCACGCCGACTTCACAGACGCCATCTTGCACTTCGCCGACCTGCCCGATGCCGACTTGAGCTTCGCCAAGCTCGGCCGCGCGGACCTGGGTCGAGCGCTGCTTGCCGGCGCCAGCTTGCGTGGCGCCATCTTGACCGATGCCGATCTCCGGGCCGCCAACCTCAGCGGCGCCGATCTGACCGACGCCGCGCTCGCCGGTGCGAACCTCGCCGGCGCCAATCTTGACGGCGCCACCCTCCCGGAAGGACTCGTGGTGCCGGACGCAGCCGACGGTCCCGGCGCGGCGGCGCGTTGACGCCCGTCGCTTACCTGCCTAGCATCGGATGCGACCGTCACGCGTGAGCATCCGGCGCCTGGCGGTAGACGGGACGAATGGCCGGTGAAAATTCGGGCAGAGACGCAGTCGTGACGGCTCTACTCTCCGGCGTTGCGCGCATGCCTGGCAGCGTGCGGTTCCTGGTGGCCTCGGTGATTGTCGTTGGCGTGGGCCTTGCACTCCTCCGGATCGTGTATGCCCCAGGTGAAGAGGCGCTGCTCGCCAGCATCGAGGCTGCGCGGCAAGCTGAAGAGCGCGCCAGGGCCGGCTCGAGTGTTGCGGCGCCCCCGACCCCAACAGCGGCCGTGGCGGCAGCCGAGGCGGGGTCCTCCCCGACAAATGCCGCGGCAACCGCGACCGAAGCAGCTGCAAGCGAGGCGACTCCCGCCGCGGGCGCCGCGATCACCGCCGCCCCGGCGACGTCCGAACCGACCCCCGAGAGCACCGATCTCGCCGTCGGAGAAACGGCCGTCTCGGACACGAATCTCCAAATCACGCTCCTCGACGTGTATACCGTGGTCTCCATCCCGCAATACTTCGGGCGCGACGTCATGCCGAAGAACGGGGTATACGTCGTCGTGGTGGCCAGGTTCCAAAACACCACGTCGGCGCTTATTCAGTACTCGCCCGAACGCGTGAGTCTCATCGACGCCAGCGGCGCAAGCTACGGCTTTGACGAAGTGGGGACGAACGGGCTATCCACCACGCCCAAGCCCGCCTACGAAGGCCGACCGCTGATATTCGCCGAATCATTGCTGGCCGGCAGCGAGGAGACGGTGTCCATCGTGTTCGATCTCGAATCCGCCGCCGCCGAGCTTCGCGTCCAGATCGAGGACTTGATCTACAAGGCGCCGGTTCGCGAAGTCGAGCTGTGATCGGGGCCTGGGATCGCCGGCGCATGACGCTCCGCGCCGAGTGAGGAAGCACGACTGATGCCCAACGGCAACCCATCGGTCAACAACCCGGCCGGCGTGCATCCGCCCATCGGCGCCTATTCCCATGTGGCCGAGTCCTCCGGCGGCAGGACCCTCTACCTGGCGGGACAAGTTGGCCTCGACGCGGCCGGAAGCCTCACCGGTGACGGCGGCGCGCATGCACAGACGCTCGAAACGTTCCGCAACATCGGGCGGCTGCTCGAAAGCGCCGGCGCATCGTGGGCGAACGTCGTGCAGTTCACCACCTACGTGGTCGGACGCGACGCCGTTCAACCCTTCCTGGACGCGCGCCGCGAGGCCTTCGCCGAGTGCTACCCCGACGGCACCTACCCGCCCAACACCCTGCTGATTATCCCGGGACTCGTGCGCGAGGATCTGCTGGTCGAGATCACCACCATCGCGGTCGTCGACTAAGCCAATCACCGCCGGTCGTTCGAGCGCGCCCCACGCACCGTCGTCTCAGCTTGCCGGCGGCGCCAATTCTTCGGCTTCGGCGGCTTCGCCCTCCGCCCCGGACTCCGCCTCGCCCTGCTCGACCGCCTTCAGGCGCTCGTTGGTGACCACCATCAGCTTGCAGTGCGCCGCGCCGTCCGACATGCGCGTGGCGTACATCGCCGTCATGTCGAACTGCTCAAAAAATGCCGCGTCGTAGACGTTGCTCACGTCGCACACCGGGTGCGCGTCGCCTGTCTTGAGCCCATAGGGACACTCGAATAGCTCGACAATGGCTGACTCGGGCGCCTTCTGCCGCACCGTGATGTGCTCGCTCCCGACGAGCTGGCGCCGCTGGCGCACCCACGCGGCCACGAGATCCAGGATGTCGGGGTCTTCGTCGCCCTCGGCGGCGGCCACGGCGTCGGCGCGCGCCTGCGCGCGCAGCGCCTCTTCCGCCTGTTCGCGAAACGCGGAATCGGTTTCCAGCGCCTTCATGATGATCAGGCGCATGAAGCCGCCAAGCTGGTTTCGCAGCCCAGGCTCGGGCGCCTTGCCAATGCCGACCGACGGCGCGGCCTCCGGCGATGCCGCCGGCTCGGCCGGGGCGGGTGGGGCAGGCGGCTCGGGAAGGGCTTCCCGCGGCGGCGGCAGCACAGGCGCCGCCGGGTGCAGGTCCGGCGGCCGTTCCGGCTCGCCCACGTCGGGAGCAAAGGCCTCCAGCCGCGCTGGCGGTGCGTCGGGTCTGGCGGCGGGCTCCGGCGCCTCCGCCGCGTCCACGGCCCCGTTCTCCGACGCGGTGACTCCGTTGGCGGAAAACGTCTCCGAAATGGCCTGCGCCATTGCGTCCGCGGGGTTCGGGGCAAACGTCGGCATGCGCGCGGGCTTCTGCTCGCCGTTCGCCACCGCCGCGCCATTCTCGGTGGTCGTGGCCGGAGGCGGGAGCGCCGGCGTGGAAGCCGAATCCCGTCCACTGACCGCATCGACCGCGCCCTGCACGTCCGACACAACGTCGTCCCTAATGCTCGTGACCTCGTCGGTGGTCTCTTGGACCGTCTGGCCGAGTTCGCGCCGGATTTCCGCCAGCTCGCTGCGGGTGGCGTCCGCCTCCTTGCGCAGTTCGCTCATCTCCTCCTGGATGAAGGCGAACTCTTCGGCGAACTCGCGTCGGAACTCCCGCGACATGTCGCGCAGCTTGCGCACCCAGCGACCGACGTGGCGCATGGCGATCGGCAACCGCTCGGGGCCCAAGACGATGAGCGCGACCATGATGATCGCGATGAATTCTTCGAGGCCGACGCCGAACATAAAGCTGGCCTAGTGCGTCGCGCGGGCTTCGCGGTGAAGCAGGAATTCCATCCTAGGGGTCATTGGGCGCGCGGACAAGAGTTGGTGCTACGCCGCGGCGGATACCGCGCGAGCCCGCAAGGCGTCGCGCACGGCCGCGCCGCACTCCGTGGTGGTGGCGTCGCCGCCAAGATCCGGCGTCAATACGCCGGAAGCCGTCACGTCGCCCAGCGCGCCCATCACCAGCTCGGCTTCCTCCGGATGGCCAAGGTGCTCCACCATCATCGAGGTGGCCCAGATCGTCGCGATCGGCGACGCGATGCCCTGGCCCGCGATGTCAGGCGCCGACCCGTGCACCGGCTCGAACATGGGCGGGTGCGCGCCCTCGGGGTTGATGTTGGCGCTCGCCGGAACGCCCAAACTGCCCATCAGCGCGCCGCCGATGTCCGACAAGATGTCGCCAAAGAGGTTCGACGCCACGAGCACGTCATACGTCTCGGGACTGCTCACCATCCGCGCCGCCGCCGCGTCCACCAGATTCCGGTCGGTGGTGATGCCGGGATAGTCGGCGGCCACTTCCTCGAACACCTCGTCCCAAAACACCGGCGCGAACTGCAGCGCGTTGGATTTGGTCACGTTGGTCACGTGGCGTCGACCCAAGCGCTTGGTCATGTCAAACGCATAGCGAATGATGCGCTCGACACCCTCACGGGTGAACACCGTGGTCTGCAGCGCCACCTCGTACGACGAGCCCCTGTGAACGCGCCCACCGCATCCCGCATATTCCCCTTCCGAATTCTCCCGTACGCACAACAAGTCGAAATCGCCCGGCCCCTTGCCCGCCAGCGGGGTCGGCAGACCGGGCAGCAGGCGTGCCGGACGTAGATTGACGTAGAGCTCGAATCCTTGCCGAACCCGCAGCACCCCCTGGTGCTGGGAAATTTCGTCCGGCACCACGTCCGGCAACCCGCAGGCGCCGTAGAGGATCGCGTCAAAGCCATCCAGGATGTCGAGCGCGTCGTCCGGCATGTACTGGCCGTGCTCCAGGTAGTAGTCGCAGCTCCAAGGGAATTCCTGCATGTCCCACCGCATGGCTCCGGTCGCCTGGGCCAGTGTGTCGAGGACCAGTTGCCCTTCACGGACCACGTCGACGCCGATGCCGTCGCCGGGAAGCAGGGCGATGCGGTGTGTGCTCATCTCACGTAGTTGGGTGCGGAGCTGCGCTGGCGAGTATACGGAGGCAGTTCGAGCGGGTGATCCGGACAGCCGGCAACACGGCCCCGCCATTCACGCGACCGGCCCGTCATTCCGTCCGATCTGTCACTTCGTCCGATCTGTCATTCCGAGCGAAGCGAGGAATCTAAGGGGCAGGCGATTGGGCACAACGCCTGTCAACTTCTTGCGGACGCCCTTTCGCCAGGCGTTGCACTTCGTTTGTGAGTCGAGGAAATCCGGCCCCAACGCATCTCCCGATGTGAGATCCGCCTGCTAGGCCTCGCCCCGGCACCGCTCCACGAACGCGCCGATGGCGCCCGCCACGTCTTCGGCCGCCTCCGCCTGCACGTAATGCCCCACGTCGTGGATGAGGTGCAACTCGGAATTTGGGATTAGCCGGCGGAATTGGCGCGCCACGTGGGGACCGAGGTACGGATCACGCCCACCCCACACGATCAGCGTGCGGCACTGCAGCTGCGCCAGCATGTCCAGGCGCCGTTGGTTGGCGTTGATCTGAGCCGGCAACTCGTCATTGATCCGGTGCAGCGCACGGCGTGCGAACGCGGACGTCGAAATCGTCTCGCACAGCGTGCGGGTCAACGCGTCGGAGAGGGGAGTTCGCGCCGCCCAGACGCGGCCCATTTGCCAGCGGTACAGCGGGTCGAAGAGCTTCGTCCGCAAGGCGCCGATCGCAAGCTGCAGCACGCCGCCGACGACTGGCGCGTGAAGGACCTTCAGCACTGGCGGCATGCGAGCCGAGTTCCAGCCGTAGTAGGTGTTGAGCAGCACCAGGCCGCGAGTCCGCCCGGGATTCGCCGCCGCCCAACGAATCGCCGCGGGACCCGACATCTCGTGCCCCACCAGCACGACGTCCTCCAGGCCTCGCGCCTCGATGAACTGGGCCACGGTGCGGTCAACCGTATCGAAGCTGAACGCCAGACCCTCATTGGGTTCCGAGAAGCCCCAGCCAAGGAGGTCCGGAGCAACCGTGTGCGCCGTTTCCGCTAGCAGCAATTGCAGGCGGCCGTAGATGCGCGAATCGGTGGCCAAGCCGTGGAGCAGCACGATGGTCGGGCCGCCGTCTCCCGCTTCGCGGTAGTGGCACACGCCCGAGGCCAACTCGACGCGCTTGCCGCTCAGGGTCGGCCAGTGATCATCCATTGGGCTCACGCGGGAGCGCGCCGCAACTCGTGCAGCGCCCACAGCCACTCCCCAACGCCCCAGGCCTGGGCAAACGCGCCGTCCGGCGCGTATGGGGACTCCGGCTGGAATATCTCACTGACTGTGCCGATTGCGCCTTCAGCCAAGTGACGTTCCAAGCCGCCTTCGATCCATTCCAGATCGCGCTGCGTCCGACCGAGGGCCACGGCTGCGCGCACATACATGCCAAGCAACCAGCTCCAGATGGGCCCTTGATGATAGGCGCCGTCGCGCTGGACCGGATCGCCGCCATACTCGCGCCGATAGGCCGCGTCGCCCGGCGACAGGCTGCGCAGGCCGACGGGCGTAACCAGGTCCCGCTCCACCACCTGCAGCACCGACTCGGCCCGGGCCGCTGGCAGCAAATCCGGAGCCACCGCCAATGCGATGACTTGGTTGGGACGGATGGCTGGTTCGTCGCCCGACGGCCCATCCACCACGTCGTAGAGGCAGCCGGTTTCGGCATTCCAGAACCGCCGCGCAAACGATGCCGCCGCCTGGTCCGCGAGCTCGCGGGTATCGCCCGCGTCCCACTGCAGGCTTTCGAACGCGCGGGCGGCAAACCTCAGCCCGCGCCACCACAGCGCATTGATCTCCACCGGCTTCCCGCGTCGCGGCGTGACCACCCATTCGCCGACCTTGGCGTCCATCCAGGTGAGCTGCAGACCTTCGGCGCCCTGGGTGATCAGGCCGTCCTCCGGGTCCATGCGGATCCCGTGGCGCGTGCCGCGAACGTGCCATTCCACGACGTCCAGCACGGCGGTGCCCAGCCCTTCCAGGATCTCCGTATCGCCCGTGGCGTCCACGTAGGCCTCGAGGGCGTGGAGGAACCACAGCGCCGCGTCGACCGAGATGTATTCCGGAGCATCTCCGGCATCCGGCCACCGGTTCGGGACCATGCCCTGGTCCACGAAGCTCGCGTATGCCACCAAGATGGCTCGCGCCACGTCGGTTCGCCCCGTCGCCAGGCACAGACCCGGAAGCGCGATGAACGTGTCGCGCCCCCAATCGCCGAACCAGGGATAGCCGGCGATCACCGTATTCGGCAGCGCGGCGTGCGCCGGCCCGCCCCGCCGCACCAGGACCTGGTCCGCGGCCAGTCGCAACTGGGCTTCGAGATCGCTTGCGCACCCGTCCACCAGTTCCGCGGCGCGCCGGTCCGTGGCGGACGGCTCGCGCTCGACGTCGCCGAGATCCTCCGGCTCGCCGGCGGCCAGCACCAGCGAGGCGGAGCCTCCCGGCTGGATAGTCGTGCGAAAGACGCCCGGCGTGAATGCGTCTTCGTGATCGTCGAAGCCGCGGCCCCGCTCGATCGCGCGCGCCAGGTTCCAGTGCCAGTCGGGCGCCACATGGAACTCCCAGCCGCTGTGGTCCACGACCAGCGGCGGCGCATCGCCTGACGTCATCACCACGCACGTGTCCGAGGCCTGCACAAGTTCGACCTCACGCGCTCCGGTGACCAGTTGATGAAACCACCGCAAGGTCACCAGCGGTTGCCATTCCAGCTCGACCGGCGCCTCGCCATCGTTGCGATAGCGAATCACCGTCTGGTTGGCGCCGTACGGCATCCACAGGTCGCCCCGCAGCGTCTGCCCGGCAACGTTCCAGGTCCAGTTCGGTCGACTTCCGATCAGCTCGAATCCGGCCAGGTGGCGGTAGCCGTCCGGGTGGATCGTGCCGTCCAGGTACTCGTGCGTGCTCAGCCAAGAGCACTCGTCGCCCACGGTGGCCTGGACCTGGGCGCCCGCCACCATCACCCAACGGGCGTTGGGCGGGGGAGCCGCAGCCACGAGCAATCCGTGGTAGCGGCGCGTGGCGGGCCCGCCCACCGTGCCGGCGGCATAGCCTCCAAGGCCGTTCGTGACGAGCCACTCGCGCTCACGCAGGGGATCGAGCTGCTGTCCGAAGAGGGACGCAGCCAGGCGGAGGTTGGGAACCTGCGGCGGGGAGGACACGGCGCTCCCCATCTACACGTCGGCGGCGCCAGAGTATACGCGGCGGCGCCCGCCTGCCTCCCTATAATCCGCCAACCCCATGTCGTCTCCGCCAGCGTCGCCTGCCCGGCGCCCGCCCGCCCCCTTTGTCATCGCGATCGGCCTCACCGGTGGTCTGATCAGCGGGCTTGTGGGCGTGGGCGGGGGCATCGTCATGGTGCCCCTGATGGTCGCGATCCTGGCCATGACCCAGCACCGGGCGCATGGCACCTCGCTGGCCATGATCGTGCCGATCGCCATCAGCGCGGTGATTCCCTACTGGATCGCACACGGGATGGACTGGCTCATCGTGGTCTCGTTGGCCGGCACGTCGGTCGGCTTCGCAGTCGTGGGCGCCCGGCTCACCAAGCACCTCAACGCCACCGTCCTGCGGCGCGGGTTCGCCGTGCTCCTCATGCTCACGGCGATTCGGCTGCTGCTCTCGGCGCAGAGCGCCGCCATGTTCGGGCAGATGGAAGGGCTCCAGGTCATCGTCGCGGCGCTGATCGCTGGAACGGTCACCGGCCTGGTGGCCGGGACCATGGGTGTGGGCGGCGGCATCGTCATGGTTCCCGCCATGGTCATCGTGATGGGCATCGAGCAGCACGTCGCCCAGGGCATCTCGCTGGCCGTCATCGTTCCCACCGCGATTTCCGGAGCCGCGCAGCACTTTCGCCAGGGCAACGTCGACTTTCGCTGGGCCCTCTATATCGCCGCCGGGGGCATCGTGGGCGGCGCCGTGGGCGCGCAGTTTGCCCAGTTCATTCCCGCCTTCGGCTTGCGCATCCTGTTCGCCGTGTTCGCGCTCTACTCGGCGCAGCGCATGGTTGGCGTCCAGGGATGGCTGCTGCAGCGCATCCGCGCGGCGCGCTCAACCGCGTCGTGAATCGGCGGCGACGGGTCTGGATGAGTCCCTGATGGCCGGATTCCTCGACGGCGCCCTGGTTCTGGACTTCACGCGGGTGCTCGCCGGGCCATTCTGCACCATGACGCTCGCCGATCTTGGCGCGCGCGTCATCAAGATCGAAAGCCCCGAGGGTGATGAGGCCCGCGGCATGGGGCCCTTCGTCGACGGGCACAGCCTCTACTTCGCCAGCATCAACCGCGGCAAGGAGAGCGTGGTGCTCAACCTCAAGCACCCGCGGGCGGTCGAGTTGGCCCTTGGTCTCGCCGCGCGCGCCGACGTGCTCGTCGAAAACTACCGACCCGGCACGCTCGAACGGCTCGGTCTCGGCTACGACGTGGTCCACGAGCGAAACGCCGGCATCGTCTACGTCTCGCTCTCGGGTTTCGGCCAGGTCGGCCCCTACCGTGATCGGGGGGCCTACGACGTCATCATCCAGGCCATGGGCGGTCTCATGGGGATCACCGGGCCCGCCGGCGGCGGTCCCACGCGCGTGGGGGCTTCCTTGGGCGACATCGTGCCCGCGCTTTACGCCACCATCGCGGTGCTGGCTGCGCTGCAACGCCGCGAACGCACCGGCGAGGGCTGTCATGTCGACCTCGCCATGATGGACGCGGTGGTGGCCGTGGTCGAAAACGCCATGGCGCGCTACTGGGTCAGCGGCGAAGACCCCGGCCCCATCGGCAACCGGCACCCCGCCATTGCGCCCTTCAGCACCTTCGCCACGGCCGACGGACAGATCGTGATCGCCTGCGGCAACGATGCGCTCTGGCGGCGGCTGTGCGCCGCGCTCGAGTCGCCGGCGTTGGCGGACGACCCGCGATTCACCACCAACGCGCTTCGGGCCGATCGCGCCGAAGAATTGGCCGTTGCCATGGAGGGCGTGCTGCGCGCGCATGGGACGGACCATTGGCTGGAAATCTTGCTCGAGGCCGGCATCCCCTGTGCGAAAGTCAACCGTATGTCGGACCTCTTGAACGATCCCCACCTGCGAGCCCGCGACATGATCGTGGAGATGGACCAGCCGCACGTCGGCCGGCTGCCGGTGCCGGGCGCCCCCATCAAGGCGACTGGCGTGGAGATCGACCTCGGCGATCCGGCCCCCGCCTTGGGCGACCACACGCGTCCCGTGCTGCGGGAGTTGCTCGGGGTGGACGCCGCTGAGCTCGAGCGCCTCGAACGCGACGGCGCCATCGGCGTCCCCGAACCCCCGTCGCCATGACGATCGAAGTCGCGGCCGACGGATCGCACCGGGTGACCATCGACACGCCGATCGAGATTCGGCGCGCCGCGCTGGAGGATCTCGAGGCCATGAGCGAGCTCTGGGGTCCCGAGCGGCGGATCGCCCAGCGGCGCGTGCTGCGGCGGTATTTCGATGAGCAGCGCCAAAACGTCCAGTCCGGCCTTGTGGCGACATTCAATGGGGCGCTCGTCGGCCAGTTGTGGATCCGGCATCGACATCTCGATCGCGGCATCGCGGACGGACGGCGGGCCGCCTATCTGCATACGCTCATCGTGGCGCCGTCGTTTCGACGCTTGGGCATTGCCGAGGCCTTGACCCGTGCTGCCTCGAACGAAGCCGAGGCGCGCGGCGCCGACGTGCTCACCATCGGCGTCGACGGTCCCAACGCCTACGCCCGCCGCTTGTATGAGAAGTGGGGCTTCCACGCCTACCACGCGACCACAGACCTGCGTGGCGAGCTCGTCTTCCTGCGCCGGCGAAGCTACGGCGCAAGGCCGGATGCCCGACCCTAAATGCTAAGCTCGCCGCGGTTCAATCGGTTGCTGATTGGCAGCCCGTCGCACGCCGCCGCGTGCGCCCATCGCGCGTAGGATCAGCCCGTGAAGGCCTTCTTTCAGGGCTCGTTTGTGGATTTCGCCGACGCCAAGGTGAGCGTCATGACGCATGCGCTCAACTACGGCACCGGCGTGTTCGAAGGCATCCGCGGATACTGGAATGAAGACGACGAACAGATGTACCTGTTCCGCGCGCCTGAGCACTTCGAGCGGATGCGACAGTCCGCCAAGATCCTTCGTATGGAGATCCCGCACACCGACGATGAGTTGGTGGAAATCGCCCGGACGCTCGTGCGGTCGGGCGACTTTCAGGAAGACGTGTACGTGCGGCCGCTCGTCTACAAGGCGGCGTGCCAAATCGGTTTGAGCATGGTTCGCCAGACCGAAAACGGCACGGCGCTCATCGACGACGAGTTCACCATGTTCGTCGTGCCGTTTGGGCCCTATCTGGATGTCGAGCGGCCGATTCGCTGCACAATCGCCTCGTGGCGGCGGATCAACGACAACATGATTCCGGCTCGCGGCAAGGTAAGCGGGTTGTACGTCAACTCGGCGATGGCCAAAACCGAGGCGGTCGAGGCGGGTTTCGACGAAGGCATCATGCTCACCGAGGACGGCCACGTGAGCGAGGGAACCGCCGAGAATGTATTTCTCGTGCGCAACGGCGTCCTGGTCACGCCCTCCGTCAGCGATGACATTCTCGAGGGCGTGACACGGCGTACGGTCATCCAAATCGCGCGCGACGAGCTTCAGATCGACACCATTGAGCGCAGCGTCGACCGCACCGAGCTCTACATCGCCGACGAGCTGTTCCTGGTGGGCACGGGCGCGCAAATCTCGCCCGTGCGCGAGGTCGATGGGCGCGTGATCGGTGACGGCGGCATCGGTCCCGTCACGCGCGCGCTCCAGGACTTATACTTTGACATCGTGCGCGGCGGAAACGCCCGCTATCGATCGTGGTGTGCGCCGGTCTATCCGGTTCCGGCGGCGCAGACCTAGCAGGGGGGCAAGGAGGTCATCGTCTGAGTTCGCGGCTCCCCCGCACGGCCACTCGTCCATTCGTCCCACGCACCCTTCGTTCAGTCGCCGCCCGGTCGTCCCATGGCTGCACCCGCGGCTGACGCAGCGCCCCACGAGGCGCCGATAGCGCTCCAGGCGCAGATGGGCGTTCGGTTCGCCAACCCCGCCCTTTTGCGGCAGGCGCTCGTGCATCGCTCGCTCATCAACGAAGCCGACCTGGCGCCAACCGACTCCAATGAGCGGCTGGAATTCCTCGGCGACGCCGTCCTCGGCCTCGTGACGACCGAGCTGCTGTTCCAGCGTCATCCCGACTATGACGAAGGTGAGCTCACCCGGGCTCGTGCCTCGCTCGTCAATCTGAACGCCGCGGCCGGCTTTGCCAAGACGCTTGGCCTGGGGGCGCATCTGATGCTCGGGCGCGGCGCCGAAATGACCGGCGCCCGCAAGCGCTCCTCGGTGCTCGGCCGCGCCTTCGAGGCCCTGGTCGGCGCCGTATATCTCGACGCCGGTCTCGAAGCGGCAAGGGACTTCCTTACGCCATTCGTCAGCGACGCGCTGGGCGCCCGCGGCCGCGCCGGCCCGCAGAAGGACTACAAGACCCAGTTGCAAGAGCGACTGCACGTCGAGCGCGCCGCGACTCCGGTCTACGAACTCGTCGACGCGAGCGGGCCGGACCACGACCGCCGCTTCCGCATGGCCGTCACGGTCGACGACGAGCAGCTGGCGCAGGGCGAAGGTTCGAGCAAGCAGCGGGCCGAGCAGGACGCGGCGCGCGCGGCGCTTCGTCTGTTGAACGGGAGCGGCTGAGCGGTGCATCTGCGACGCATTGAGCTGCAAGGCTTCAAGACGTTTTCGCGGCGCACCGTCGTCGAGCTGCCGCAAGGCGTGACCGCGGTGGTCGGCCCGAATGGGTCGGGTAAGAGCAACCTCGCCGACGCCATTCGCTGGGCGCTCGGGGAACAGACGTTGCGAACTCTTCGCGTCCGCCGGTCCGAGGAAATGATCTTTGGCGGCACCGCGTCGCGTCCGCGCACCGGGATGGCCGAGGTCCTGCTGGTGTTCGACAACGCCGACGCCTGGCTACCCACGCCATACGCCGAAGTCGTCATTGGCCGCCGGCTGTTTCGGTCCGGGGACAGCGAATACACGCTCAACGGCGCACGAGTGCGTCTCCGCGACATTGTCGACCTGATGAGCGCGGGCGGCATCGGAGCCGGCGGCGCCTCGATCGTGAGCCAGGGACAGATCGACGCGACGCTCCGGCAGCGGCCGGAGGAGCGGCGCAGCTTCCTCGAAGAGGTGGCGGGCATTGGCCGGTTCCAGGCCCGCCGTGACCAGGCCGAGCGGCGTCTCGCGGGGACGCGCCGCAACCTGGAGCGCCTGCGCGATCTCGTGGCTGAAATCGAGCCGGGGCTTGAGACCCTCCGGCGCCAGGCCGAAATCGCGGAGCATGGTCGGGAGCTCGAATCCGAGCTGCGGGCCGCGCGCATTGCGCTGCTACGGCACCGGCTGGACGCCGTCGGTCGACAGATCGCCGAAGCCGAGGAGCGCGAGCAAACCGTGGCGCGGCGCATGGCGGCGCTCACGGCAACCCCCGCCGCCGAGTTGCGACGGCAAGCGTCGGCGGCCGAGTTGGACGCGCAGAGCCATGACGCCAAGCTGCGCCAGTGTCGTGAAGACGAAACCGCGGCCGCCGGCGCCTTGGGCGCCCTGGAGGCTCGACAGCACCAGTTGCGCGAACGCCTGGTGCATCTGGAGGCGCGCGCCGCCGACGTACCCGCGCGCGCCCAAGCCCTCGGCGCGCGGCAAGCGGCGCTCGAAGCTGAATCCACCCAGGAAGAACGCACATACCAGGAGCTTGTGCAGCGCGTCGAAGGTCGCGCCGGGCGACTGGAACGCCTCGACGAGTCATTGGCCGATGCGAGAGCCGCGGCCGCCGTCCGGCAGGCGCAGGCAAGCAAGCTGGCGGAACTCACGGCCCGCGACGCCATGGTGCGCGAGCGCGCCGAGCAGCTGACGAAAGATCAGTCTCGCCTTTTGGGCGAGCAGGCTAGCCTGGCGCAGGCGCATCAGACGGCCGAGCAGGAATCCGCGGCAAGCGCCCGGCACGTAGCGGACGCGCGGAGTCGCGTCGAGCAGGCGGCTGACGACGACCGGGCGGCCGAAGCCGAGGCTGGCGTCGCGCACGCGGCCCAGCAAGCGCGGGCCGACGACCTTGCGGCCGCCGAGCGCCTGCTGGCCGACCGCGCCAGCCGGCTGGATACTCTCCAGGCCGAGCGGCGCGCCCTGCAGACTGCCCGGGCGTCTCAGCGGGAACCCGGGCCGACCGACGCGGCGCTGCGCGAGCGAGTGCCCGGCGTCCTGGGCCGGCTGCGCGAGTTGCTGCCGGACGCGCTCACGCGCAACGAGCCGCTGATCGACGCGGCGCTGTCCGATGCGCTCAACGACTGGATGATCCGCGATCGCGCCGACCTATCGGCCGCCGTCGCGGCCATTCGCGCCCTGGACCTTGCCCCGGCGCGACTGCGTCTCCTCGAATCCTCCGCAGCGCCGGAAGTCTCGGACGACATGCGGGCGGACCCCAACGTGCTCGGCAGCCTCGACGCCTACGTGAACGTTGGCGACGACAGGCTCCGCCGTCTCCTGCGGCGGATCGTCGTCGTGGCCGATCTTGACGCGGCGCTGCGTCTGCGTGCGGACCACGTCGCCAACGGTCCCGTGCCCATGATCGTGGCGCTCGCGGGCGCCGCCATTGACGCCGACGGGTCAATTCGCATCGGCGCAACGGAATCCACAGCCGATCCCATCGCCGAACGGCTGGAGAGCCTTGGCGACGCCATCGCGCAAGCGGGCTGGGATCGCGACCAGTCGGCGCGGGCGCTGGAGTCGACAGCGGAAGCGGCGCGCGCAGCCACGGCGCGAGCCGATGCCGCGCGCAAAGCCCGCGCCGAATGCACCGCCGCGCACGCCGCCGCGCGCGAGGCGCTCACCGTGGCCGCGGTGGCGACGGAACGCCTCTCGGCCCGGGCAACCACGCTGGCGGAGCGGCATGCGGACGCCGCGGCGCGTCTAACCGCGCTGGACGCCGAGCTCAAACGCCTGGCGGATGAGCGCGCCGATGTCGAACGTGCGCTCAACGCGCTGCCGGCGGAGGCAGGCTCGGCTGCACGAGGCCCGGCCGACCTCGCGGCATTGGAGCGCGAGCACGCGGCGGCGACCGCGGAGCATCGGGCCGACACGGCGCGCGTGGCCGAGCTTCGTGCCCGCCGCGTCACGCGCGCGGCATTACTGCAAGAAGTAACGGCCGAGCGTGAGCAGGTGACCGCGCTCGCCGAGGAGATCGCCGCCACCCGCACCGCGACGCGCCAAGAGTGCGACGCCATGGGCGCCGAGCACGACGCAGCCGCCGCGGCGGCCGAGGCCGCGCGCGAGGCCTCGCGGGCCGCGGAGCGTCAGCTGCTCGACGTCCGGCTGACCGCGCAGCGTCTCCACTTGCAGGCCGCGCAGCGGGCGGACGAAGAGCGACGCGTCGGTGAGGACCTCACCGCGGCCCAGCGTGAGACGGAGCGGCTGGCTGAGCGGCAGGCCGAGTTGCGGCGCTCAGCTTGCGACGATCTGGGTCTCGCGGACCTGACGCCGAAGCGTCTCGACGAGCCGCTCGGGCGCGTCGAGCGGCGGGCCGCTGACTTGAGGCGGGATCTCGCCGAGCTGGGTCCGCTGAACCCGCTGGCGCCCGAGACATATCGTGAGCAGCAGGCGCGTGTCGACGATGCGCGGTCGCAGATCGCCGATCTCGAGGGCGCGGAGGCGAACCTGCGGGCCCTCACGGCGCGCCTGCAGCGGGAGCTGCACAGCCAATTCGTCACAACCTTCGACGAAATCAACGCCCACTTCAGCCGCCTCTTCCGCGAGCTCTTCGGCGGCGGCTCGGCCACGATGGCGCTCACGACCCCCGATGACGTCGAGACCACCGGCGTCGAATTCCACGTCAAGCTCCCCGGACGCCGGAAGCAGGAGCTGGCCGCCCTCTCCGGCGGCGAGCGCGCCCTCGTGGCGGCGGCGCTGATCATGGCCCTGCTGCATGTGCGGCAAAGCCCGTTCTGCGTGCTCGACGAGGTCGACGCCGCCCTCGACGATGCCAACGTCGCGCGTTTCTGCCGGCAGCTCCACAAGCTCGCCGACCGCAGCCAGCTCCTCGTCATCACGCACAATGCCATCACGGTCGAGTCGGCGGCTGCGATCTACGGGGTGACCATGCACGAGGACGGCGTTTCGGACCTGCTCTCGCTGTCGCTGAACGGCGCCGTGGCCAACGGCGTGAACGGTCACCATGCGGCGAACGGTCACCAAGCCGCGAACGGCCGGGCAGCCACCGCGAAGGCGCCGTCCCTCACCTAGCCGGCACAGGAATCAGCATGACCGGGCGTAGCCCGAGCCGGAGATGGGCCGCGCTGCTCGCGCGCACCCCGCGGCGCCCCATGGGCCGCCGACGCGTCCCGGTCGCCCGCCGGCCGGCGCCCGAAAGCCGCACCGCCTCGCCGCGCGCCTGGCTGTTGCTCGGAGTCACGGCGGCCGGAGCTGTGGCGTTCTCCCTCATCTTGGCGGTCATCGGGAACCCGGTGGAAGGCGTCGACGAGATCCTGGGCGAGGCCCAGCTTCTTCTCGCCCCGGCGCCGGAGGCGGCGAACCCCGAGGCATTGCTGGTTCCGCGAGCCGACGAGGGCCGCGCCACGCAAGCGAGCGTGCCGGAATTGCTCGGGCTCACCCGGTCGGCCGCTGAGTCCGCCGCAGCCGCCATCGAGTTCCGCATCGTGTTCGACGAAGACTTCAGCGAAACCGTCGCAGAGGGTTTGGTCAGCCGCCAAACGCCGGACGCGGGCAGCCTTCGAAGCACCGGGGAGCCGCTGCGGGCCACGCTGAGCCTGGGACTGCCGCAGGCGGCCATTCCCAGCGTCGTGGGTCTCGCCGCGGCGGAGGCGCGCGCCCGGCTCGCCGCCGGCGGATTTCAGGTGCTGGAGGTCGCGGCGTTCAGCCGCGACGTGCCGGCCGACCACGTGCTGCGACAGGATCCCATCGCCGGCAGCGTGATCAATCGGCGCTCGGCCGTGGTGCTGCACCTCAGCCGGGGCGTCGAAACCGTCACCGTGCCGCCGCTCGCCGGCCGCTCCGAAGACGACGCGCGCCGTGCGGTCGAGCTTGCGGGTCTCGCGCTGGCCGAGGTGGTCTACAAGGACTCCGGCAGCGTGCCCAACGGGGTGGTGGAGTCCCAGCATCCCCCGTCCGGCGCGTCACTCGCCCGAGGCGGCGAAGTCGAGTTGACCGTAGTTCGCGTGGGTGAGATCGAGGTGCCCGAGCTGCGCGGCATGTCGGCCGCGGCGGCTGAGCGCGAGCTGCTCGACCGTGGCCTGTTCATCGGCGCGCTCACCCGGCTGCCCACGGCGGGCGTGTCCGACGAGCAGGTCATGGAGCAGGAGCCCGGCGCCGGCGCGCGTGTCCCGCGCGGGTTCAGCGTGCGGCTCATGGTGGCAATTCCCGTGGACCCGCAGGCGGTTCCGCCAAGCGGATAACCGGCGGCTCTGGCTCGGCGCAGGCGTGTCCCGCCCCCGCCCGACGTTGGCCGCCTGCCGTGCTTACGGCTACTTTGGGTCTACGTCCGGAATGCGGTCGGCGTCAAGCCGGCGCAGCGCCTCCTGTAAGAGCGCGTCATCCTCGCCGCCATAGGGCCCGTCCGAGGATTCGTGCGGCACGTCCGGCGTAAGCCCCGAGTCGTTGAGATTCACGTCGTTCGGCGTGATCCATATGCCGCTCGTCACTCGCATGATGGACTCATCGGACAGCTGGTGCAGCTCCTGCATCGAGCCCTTCCCAAACGTCTCCTCGCCCATCAGCTGTGCCCGCCCGTGCGCTTGGAGCGCGCCGGCCACGATTTCGGAGGCGCTGGCCGATCCGCCGTTCACGAGCACCAGGATCGGCGTCGTGGTGTCGCCACCCTCATCCTGCACCCGCCAGCGGGTGCGGCCTTCATGGCGGTGTTCTTGGATCAGGATGGTCTGGCCCCTGGCCAGGAACTGAGCCGCCACCCGCACGCTCGCGTCGAGCAGCCCGCCGGGATTGTTGCGCAGGTCCAGCACGAGTGCGGAGATGCCTTCCGCCTCGAGCTCGTCCAGGGCCTCACTGAGCTCCTTGGATGTGCGGCTGCCGAAGTTGGCGATACGCACATAGCCGATCTCGTCGAACCGATCCTTCGTGACCGACGGCACAAGAACTCGCGCCCGCTCGACGCTGACATCGCGCGTTTCCTCGCTCCCCTCGGGCTGCATCGTGAGGACCACCGATGTCCCTTCCTCGCCGCGCACGCGCCGGCCGAACTCGTCCAGCGCCATACCTCGCGTGGATACGCCGTCGACGGCGACGACGAACTCATTGGCGCGAATCCCGGCGCGCTCAGCCGGTGAGTTGGGCAGCGGCGTGAGCACGAACGGCGTCTCGTCGCGCAGCTCGATGCGGATGCCCACACCAACGAAGCTGCCGCGTATTCGCTCGCGTGAGCGCTCGGCTTCCTCGGAATTCTGATAGACCGTGTGTTGATCCTCGGTCGCCTCGGCCAGCCCGCGAATCGCGCCCTCCCGCAGAACCTCCGGGTCGAGAGGACCGCCGTAGAAGTGGTCCTGAATGACGCTCCAGGCTTCCCAGAAGAGCGCGAAGTCAACGTCGTCGAACTCGGCGGGCGTCTCGGGCCGAGCGTCCGCGGTCGGAAAGGCCATCGGACGAGGATCTTGGTCGGCGTCAACGTCAGCCGGCAGTTCGGGGGCAACGGCGCCGGCGAACTGGTCCCGTGCCTGAATTCCCTGGTCCCCGGCGATGGTCCCGGTAATGAAGCCCGCGCTGAACACCGCGCATAGGGCAACGACAGCGGCCGCAAGCAGCATGGCCGTCCGCAGGTTGTGATTCATGCGAGGAGCCCTTGGCGATGTCGCCCAAAACCCTAGCGCAGCGCCACGCCACTGTCGGTGGCGCAGCCCACGCTGGCGCTCCCGGGGGGAGCAAGTATGCCAGTGTCGGCCTAGCCTGGACCGTTCGTGGGCTGTGGCTGCGCCGCGGAGCCAACCAATGTGTCCGATTGCACGCAGCCGTCGCCCATATGGATCACGCGCCGGCGCAGACGGTTCACCGTGCCCGTGTCGTGCGTGGCGACCACCGTGGTCACGCCGTCGGCGTTGATGTCCAGCAGCAGGTCCACGATCTCCGCCGCCCGCTCGGCGCTCAGGCTTTCGGTCGGCTCATCGCAGAGCAAGATCTCGGGATTCGCGACCACCGCCCGCGCGATGGCCACTTTCCGCTGCTCGCCGCCCGAAAGCTCCCGGGGGAAGCGCGATTCCTTGTCGGCCAGTCGAACCCGCTCCAGGACCGCCTTCACGTCGGACGTCAGATCAGCACCACCCCTGCCCCGCACCCGGAGCGGCAGCGCCACGTTCTCGGCCACCGTGGCGTTGGGCAGCAAGCGCGTGTCCTGGTAGACCACGCCCATGCGCCGCCGCAGCCGTGTGAGACTTGGCCCCGTCAGCTCGGCGGTATTGCCGCCCCCGACGAGGACCACGCCGGCATCCGGCTGCTCCTCGCGGGAAATCAGGCGCAGCAGCGTGGTCTTGCCCGCCCCGTTCGTTCCCATCAGAAACGCAAACTCGCCGCGCGAGATCGCCAGCGTCACGCCGTTCACCGCCCGCACGTCGCCGTAGCTCTTGGTGACCGACTGCAGCACGATCACGCGGGCGCGCCTTACACCGACAAGTAGCGGCGAACCGAGAAATAGCTGCCCAGGCTGCCGACGATCAGTCCCACCAGCAGCGTAAAGACCGCCAGGTTGCGCACGAAGTCGGTGTCCGTCGACACCGGCAGGAACGACACGATCCGCGTGACGACCGGCGCGGCTTGGGCGTAGAGCACCACCAGCGCAATGGCCGCGATGCCGGCCCCGATGCCGCCGATGATCGCGCCCTCGGCCACGAACGGACCGCGCACGAACCAGTCGGTCGCGCCCACCAGCTTCATGATTTCAATCTCTTGCCGCCGCGCGAACACGGCGATCCGAATGGTGTTGACAATCACGAACAGCGTCACGCCGGTCAGGGCGATGATGATCACCGAGCCGGCCACCCGGGCCAGGTTGGAAATCCCAATCACCTCTTCGACCACGTCCAGCGGCACCACCACGTCGTCGAAGACCGTGGTCATCGTCTGCAGCTCCTGCGCCAGCTCGGGGACGACGGAGGGATCGTTGAGGCGGAGCTCCACACTGGCCGGCAGCGGGTTGCTCTGCAACACGTCCAGGATGTCGCGCTGATCCACGAACCGCGACTCGAAGATCGCCAGCGCGTCCTCCTTGGACACGAACTGGACTTCGCCCACGCCGGGCCGCGTCCGCAGATCGTCGATGATCGCCGTGACCTGCGTGGGGCGCGCCTCGTCGCGCACATAGGCAATTAAGTTGCTCTTGCGCCCCAGCGCCGTCACCATCTGGTTCAGGGTGTCGTTGATGGCCAGGAACCCGGCCAGCGTGATGAGCATGATGGCCGTCGTGACGATGGCGCCGCCCGTCATGGTCCGGTTGCGCCAGAGGCCCGTGAGCGCTGAGCCGAGCAGGTAGCGCGCGACGTGCAGCCTAGCCATAGTAGCCACCCTCGGGCTCGTCCCGAACCACTCGCCCGCGCTCGATTTCAATCACCCGCCGCCGCATCGTGTCGACCAGCGTCCGGTTGTGGGTGGCGATCACCACCGTGGTGCCCCGTGCGTTGAGTTGGACGAGGAGCTGGATGGTTTCCCAGCCGGATTCCTGATCGAGATTTCCCGTCGGCTCGTCCGCCACCAATATCGGGCACCGTCGCACCAGCGCGCGCGCGATGGCCGTCCGTTGCTGCTCGCCGCCCGAGAGCTGGTGTGGGTAGTGGTTGGTCCGCCGGGTAAGCCCCACCGTTGCCAGCGTCTCCTCCACCAGCCCGTCGGACAGGTGATCGAACTCGTTGGTGGCCTTCAGCACGAACTCCACGTTCTGCCGAACCGTCAGCGAGGGCAATAGCTTGTAGTCCTGGTAAATCACGCCCACGCGCCGCCGCAGCTGGGGCACGTCGCGTCGCCGCAGCCGGGTCACGTCGGTGGCTTCCACGAACACGCTGCCGGTGGTCACGGTCTCGTCGCGGTTGATGAGTCGAATGATGGTCGTCTTGCCCGCGCCGCTGGCACCGACCAGGAAGGCAAAGTCACGCTCGGGAATCTCCAGGCTCACGCCGTTGAGCGCTTGGGTGCCGTTGGGATAGACCTTGTGCACGTCCTCCAGGACGATCATGGCCGTCGCCCGCGCCGCGCACGGATTGGTGCCCGGAGATGCTGCAATATGCGGTCCCCGCTCACGTTAGTGCCGAGCATATCCGCGCGCGACGCGTCCGCGCCGGACAAGCAGCACGGTTGCCGCAGCCGCGACCAAGGCAAACGCGACCGCCGCGGCAGCGACGGGCTCGGGCGCCGGCCCGGCGGGCGACGATCCCTCGCCGTCCGGCGACGCCATCGCCACAGCGACCTCGGGCTGCGCCAGGGACTCAAATGTCGGACTCACCACCCCATGCGTTCCCAGCCACGCACGATCAAGCTCCTGGAGCGAGACGCCCAGCGCCGCCTGCACCGCCTCGTCGTCGGACACGCCGCCCGCATACGCCTCGAGCAGCGCGGCCACGCCTTCTCTACCCCAGGTCTCGATGATGTACGTCACCAGCGAGTTGCTCTGGGCATACGCGTTCACGGCCGCCTGGCTGTCCGCCGGAAAGCTGCCGGTGATGCCGCGTAGGGAAACGAAATTGCCCTCGGCAACGAGCCTCGTCATGATGTCGCCGTAAGAGAATCGCTCCGTGATCTCCGCCTCGACGGTTGTGGCCAGGCCTTCGTGGAGCCAGGCCGGCAGACCGCCAAACGAGTTGTGCGTGCGGTGTTCCAGGACGATATGCGTGATCTCGTGCGCAACCGTGGCCTGGAGGTCGAGCGAATCGCGGTTCACCACCGGGGCATGCAGCACGGTGACATTCAAATCGGCAATCGCGGCGCCGCCGACCCACGGACTCGCCCCACCGCCCAGGTCCCGCCGCATCGTCGCGATGTCGGCGTACAGGAACAGCCGTGTCGGTCGCTCCAGCTCGGCGCCGAAACTGTCGCGCAAGATCTCCAGGGCCGCGCGAATGCCGGCCCGCGCGTCCGCCTCGACCGCCTCGCCTCCGGCGTAGTACCAAATCTCGACCAGGCCTTCGCTGGCGGTCGTCCAGGGCAGCGTCGCATCGACGTAGGTCACAGCCGCCGGGGCGGTTCGAGACTCCGACCCATCGGCCGAACGAATCACGAACCGGTACTCGACCTCGGTGCCGACGACCAGCGGGTCGCGGGGCTCCCAGGCGTACGTGGCGCGCAAGAGCCCGTCGGCCACCGCAAATTCCGCCGCCGACCGGCGGACCACGATGCTGTCCGGGAGCCCATAGCGCACCTCGACGCCGGCAGGCTCCGCGGCCGCATGGGGCATTTCCATGTGAAATGTGATGCCGGAGCCAAACGTCACTTCCGTGGTGAGCACCGCCGAATCGAGTTCCGCGGCCGCCGGCGTGGCCAATGTCCCCACGAGCGCCAGGGCTACCAGCAGCGCGATGAGCGGGCCTCGGACGACGCGCCGTCTCATGCCTGGCGTTCCACGGTTGAAGGCGCCGTCGCCCGCAGGTAGGAGTCGATGAACACATCGAGATCGCCGTCAAGCACCGCCTGCGCGTTGCCGACCTCAACGCCCGTGCGCACGTCCTTGACCATGCGGTAGGGGTGCAGGACGTACGAGCGGATCTGGCTGCCGAAGTCCACGGCCTTCAGGTCGCCGCGCAGCCGCACTTGCTCAGCCTCGCGGGCGGCGATGTCGCGTTCCAGCAGCCGTGCGCGCAGCACCTGCAGGGCGACCTCGCGGTTCTGGTGCTGCGACCGTTGATTCTGGGAGCTCACCACGATGCCCGACGGCTGATGCGTGATGCGCACCGCTGAGTCGGTCTTGTTGACGTATTGCCCGCCGTGACCGCCGGCCCGAAAGGTCTCGACGCGGAGATCGGCCGGGTCGATCTCAATGTCGCCGGCCGCTTCCAGCACCGGAATCACGTCCACGCGGGCAAATGAGGTGTGGCGCCGGTTACCCGCGTCGAACGGCGACTGGCGCACCAGCCGATGCACGCCGCGCTCGGCCTTCAGATAGCCATAGGCAAAGTCGCCTTCGATCTGGACCGTCGCACTCTTGATGCCCGCCTCTTCGCCGGGTGACACCTCGATGACGGCGGCGCGGCATTTGCGCCGCTCGGCCCAGCGCGAATACATGCGCAGCAGCATCTCGGCCCAGTCCTGGCTCTCCGTGCCGCCCGCCCCGGACTGGATCGAGAGGAAGGCATCGTGGTCGTCGAATTCTCCGCCCAGCAGCAGCTGCGTCTCGAGCGCGTCGAGGCGGCGTGTCAGCGCGGATGTTTCGGCCGACACGTCGGCGAGCATGTCGGCGTCATCCGCGTCCGCCAGCTCAGCCAGCTCCAGGACCTCGGCGGCTGCCGTTTCGAGCTCGTCCCAGATCTCGATCTGCGACTTTAGCCGCGTGATCTCGCGCATGGTGTCGCGAGCCCGGATCTGGTCGCCCCAAAACTCGGGCTCGGCGATGTGCGCCTCTAGCTCGGCCAGGCGCTCGGCGTTGGCCGCGAGGTCAAAGATGCCCCCGAAAGTCACGCACCCGGTCGCACAGCGAGCGGGCGGACTGCAAGACGTCGGCGGAGTCGAGAGCGGATGGCATGGCGCGGCGGACTAGCCCGACCGGACTTTCTTACCTCGGCGCGCCTGGCGCTTGGCGCGCTTCTTTTCGTCACGCTCCCGGCGTCGACGCTCGCGGCGCGTCAGCCGCGGCGCCTGACCCCCGCTGCCGTTGGCTCGGCCGGCAGTCGCGGCGGGCGCTGCCGCCGCGGCTGCGGCGGCCTGCTCCCGGTGCCGCGAAAGGACGGTGCTGGCCGGGAGCTGCTGCTGCAGCTGCGCCCGAAACACGCGCCGCAGAATGTCGGACTGCATCGTGGTCATCAGCTGCTCGAACATCTGAAAGCCCTCGCGCTTGAAGGCCACCAGCGGGTCCTGCTGGCCATAGGCGCGCAGCCCGATGCCCTGCCGCACGTCTTCGATGGCGGTCAGGTGCTGCACCCAGAGATAGTCCGTGTTCTGTAGCATGATCCAGCGCAGCAGCGGCTGCACTGCGTCGTCCGGCAGCTCCTTGATCTTGCGGTGCCAATCCTCCTGCGCGCGGGCTTGCAGCGCCTCGCGCAGGTCGTCCGCGCGCAGCCCTTCGAAGTCGTCCGCCCGCAGGCCGCGGGCGGGACCGCCGGTGATTGCCAGGTATGACTGCACCAGCTCTTCCAGCTCCTCCGGCTCGGTGTGCGGGGAAATGTCGTGTGCGTCCACCAGGTGGTCGACTTCGCGCTCGAGCATCTCGCCCACCATGTCGACCAGGTCTTCGGCCTTGATGATGCGATCGCGCTGTTGGTAGATCACGCCGCGCTGCCGGTTCACCACGTTGTCGAATTCGATGACGTACTTGCGCGTCTCGTAGTTGTGGGCTTCCACCTTGGTCTGGGCGGACTCGAGGGCCTTCGTCACCATGCCGCTCTCGATCGGCTGGTCTTCTTCCACGCCGAGCCGATGCATCAGCCCCTGAATTCGGTCCGACCCGAACCGCCGCATCAGCTCGTCTTCCAGCGACACGAAGAACTGGCTGGCGCCGGGGTCGCCCTGGCGGCCGGAACGACCGCGCAGCTGGTTGTCGATCCGCCGGGCGTCGTGGCGCTCGGTGCCGAGGACTTGCAGTCCGCCTAGCTCGATGACATGGTCGTGCTCCGCCTGCCACTGTGCGGCCGACCGCCCCTCGGGCCGTCCGCCCAGGATGATGTCCGTGCCGCGGCCCGCCATGTTCGTGGCGATAGTGACGGCGTCCAGCCGGCCGGCCTCGGCCACGATCTGCGCCTCCTGTGCGTGGTACTTGGCGTTGAGCACGTTGTGCACCACGCCCTCGCGCCGCAGCATGCCGCTCAACTCCTCGGACTTCTCGATCGATGTTGTGCCCACGAGCACCGGCCGCCGCTCGCGGTAGGACGCGACGATGCCATTGATCACCGCCCGGTCACGCGCCCTGGCCGAGGCGTAGACCAGGTCCGGGGCGTCGTCCCGGATCATCTCGCGGTGCGTTGGGATGACCCGTACGTTGAGGTCATAGATGGTCTGAAACTCTTGCTCTTCCGTCTTGGCGGTGCCCGTCATGCCCGCGAGCTTGTCGTACATGCGGAAGTAGTTCTGGAACGTCACCGTGGCCATCGTCTGGCTCTCGCGTTGCACGGCGACGTTTTCCTTGGCCTCGATCGCCTGGTGCAGGCCGTCGCTGAAGCGCCGCCCGTGCATCAGGCGGCCCGTGAACTCGTCCACGATCACCACCTCGGCCCGGCGATCGCGGCCATCGATGACCTGGCCGTTCGCGAACAGCACGTAGTCCTTGCCGCGCGTGTACATCACCTGCGCGCGCAGCGCCTGCTCCAGGTAGTGCACGAGCTGGAAGGACTTCTCGTCGTACAGGTTGTCGACCTTGAGCAGCCGCTCCATCTTCGAGATGCCCACTTCCGTCAGCGACACGGCGCGGAGCTTCAGATCGACGGTGAAGTCCGTGGCCGCATCCAGCCGCGTCACGAGCCCTGCGAACTGGTAGTAGTGGTCGGTGGATTCCTCGGCGGCCCCCGAGATGATGAGCGGCGTTCGAGCCTCGTCGATGAGGATGTTGTCGACCTCGTCCACGATGGCGTAGTTGAGCCCGCGCTGCACCCGGTGCGCCAGGTCGTGCACCATGTTGTCGCGCAGATAGTCGAAGCCAAACTCGTTGTTCGTGCCGTAGGTCAGGTCGGCCGCATAGGCCGCGCGCCGATCGTCGGGCGGCAGGTCGTGCTGGATCACGCCGGCGGTCAGCCCCAGCCGCTCCACGAGGGCTCGGCCATACCAGCCGGCGTCACGCGCCGCCAGGTAATCGTTCACCGTCACGATGTGCACGCCGCGGCCTTCGAGCGCGTTGAGATAGGCCGCCAGCGCCGCCACCGAGGTCTTGCCCTCGCCCGTGCGCATCTCGGCAATGTCGCCGTCGTGCAGCACCATCCCGCCCATCAGCTGCACGTCGAACTGCCGCTCGCCCGTGTGCCGGCGCACAGCCTCGCGCACGGCGGCGAAGGCCTCCGGCAACAGGTCGTCCAGCGACTCGCCCGACGCCAGCCGCTCGCGCAGCTCGTCGGTGACGCCAAGCAACTCCCGATCCGACAGCCGCTGCGTCTCGGGTTCGAGCGCGTTGATCTCACCCACGCGAGGTCGAAGCTGTCGCGCGGTGCGCTCGGCGTCGTCGCCGACAAGGTGTTTCAGAATGCCCAGGGCCATGGCAGCAAGATGGTCCGGCCGCTCGCGGCCGTTACGTCAGTCGAGTATATCGGCGGATTCGCCGCCCAACCGTGGCATCGCCAACCGGGCGTCGAGTCACATAACCCTTCGTCATTCCCGCGAAGGCGGGAATCCATCCGCGCTTGTCAATCGGCAACTGGCCATCCCGTTCGTGGTGAGCCAGTCGAACCACAACGGGAGCTCAACTGCCGCCGACCGAAACGCGCGGCCTAGAGCCCGATCACCTGCTCGTACAGCTCCACGATCTCGGCCTCGGAGGCCAGCCGGGGATTGTTGCCCGGACTGCCGCTGGCCAGCGCGTCGCGCGCCATCTTGGGCATGGCGCGACGAAAGGCCTCGCGATCGACGCCCCATGCGGCCAGCGTCGGCACCTCGACCTGGGCGCAGAGCTCCTCCACCATCCGCATGGCGCTCGCGGCGGCCGCTTCGTCCGTGTCGCCGGCGTCGGCCGCGCCCATGGCGCGCCCAATGTCGGCATAGCGCGCCACCGCTCCCGGAATGCTGAACGCCATCACCGCGGGCAGCAGCATGGCGTTTGAGAGCCCGTGCGGGACGTGGAACAGGGCGCCGATGGGCCGCGACATGCCGTGCACCAGCGCCACCGAGGCGTTGTGAAACGCCATGCCCGCGTGCAGCGAGCCCCGCGCCATCGCGTCGCGGGCCTCCAGGTCGTCCGGGCACTCATACGCCCGCACCAGCGACCCGGCGATGCGCTTGACGGCGTCGATGGCCAGCGCGTCGGTAAGGGGATAGCTCTTGCGGGAGACGTACGCCTCGATGGCGTGCGTCAGCGCGTCGAGCCCCGTCGAGGCCGTCACCCCCGGCGGCATGCTGATGGTCGGCGCGGGGTCGACGATGGCCGCCGCCGGCACCAGCTGCGCGCTCATCAGCAGCATCTTCACGTCGCGCACCGGGTCCGTGACCGCCACGCCGCGCGTCACCTCCGCGCCGGTGCCGGCGGTGGTGGGGATCGCAATCACCGGCAGCCCCGGACGAGGAATTCGCTCGTAGCCCTCGTAGTCGGGCAGCCCGCCCGGATTCCCCGCCAGGACGGCCGCCGACTTGGCCGTATCGATGGCGCTGCCGCCGCCGAAGGCGATCACGCCATCCGCGTCGCTCGCGCGAATGTGCCCCAGCGCGCGGTCCACGTCGTCCGTCGTGGGCTCCGCGCCGAGCGCGGCGTCCACGGTCAACTCGACCTCGGCCTCGGCGGCATATGCCTGCAGGACGGACATCCATGGTCCGCCGGCGAGCACGCGATCCGTCACCAGCACCGCGCGCTGGATGCCAAGGTCGGTCAGGGTCTCCGGCAGCCGTGAAAGGGCGCCCTCGCCCACGTGGATCACGGGTGGCACGCGAAAGTCTCGGCCCTGGGGCATATCGGCCATGACGGTCTCCTCTGGCGGCCCTACAGCGACTGCTCGGCGACTTCCTCGAATCGCCCGAGCGAGCGAATGAAGCGTAGGTTCAGTTCACCGACTGGCCCGTTCCGTTGCTTGGCAATCGTCAGGCGCAGGTCCACGGGCTTTCCAATCACTTCGTCGTCGCGCTCGGGCTCGTGCAGGAAGACTACGACGTCAGCGTCCTGCTCGATGGACCCACTCTCGCGCAGGTCCGAAAGCCGGGGCGTGGGATTCGGTCGCTGCTCGACGGCGCGCGAGAGCTGGGCGCAGGCCACGACCGGAATGTTGAGCTCACGGGCTAGCGACTTCAGCGAGCGGGTGATCTCGGTGATCTCTTGCACCCGGTTGTCGCGGTAGGTCGCCGAGCTCATCAGCTGCAAGTAGTCGACGATCAGCAACCCGATAGTGTGCTCCAGGTGCATGCGCCGGGCCTTCCCCCGCAGCTCGAGCACGGTCAGCGACGGCGAATCGTCGATCAGGATTGGGTACTCGGCAAGCTCGGCCATAGCCTCCACGGCCTTGGCAATCTCCGCGTCGCTGAGCTCGCCGTCCCGAATCCGCATGGAGTCGACGCGGGCGCGATTGCCCACGATCCGCTGCGCCAGCTGATGTCCCGGCATCTCCAGCGCGAAGAAGCCGACCGGCACGTCGTTGTGCATGGCGGCGTGCAGCGCCAATTGCAGGGCGAACGCCGTCTTCCCCATGCCGGGCCGCGCCGCCAGGACGATCAAGTCGGAGCGCTGCAGGCCGCCCGTCAACCGGTCCAGTTCGCCGATGCCGGTCGCCACGCCGCTCAGGACGCCTCGATGTTGCAGCCGGAACATCAGTTGCTCTTCGAACACGTGCATCACCGCGCGCAGCGACTCGAAGTCGCGCGTCCCCATCTCGTTGGCGATGCTGAAGATGAGGCTCTCGGCCAGGTCCAGCACGTCGTCGGGGTCGGCGCCCGCGCGATAGGACGCGCCGGCCATTTGCGTCGCCGCTTGGATGATCCGCCGCAGGATGCCCGTCCGCCGCACGATGGAGGCGTAGTGCTCTACGTGGAACGCCGTGGGCACCGCGTTGATCAGGTCGGCGATATACGGCGGACCGCCCGCGAGCTCCAGGCTCTCCGTCCGGCGCAACTCGTCCGATACCGTCACCGAGTCCGAGCGTTCGTTCCGCGAAGCGATGTTGGTGACGGCCTCGAATATGGCGCGGTGCTGCTCGCGGTAGAAGTCGTCGGGCTGGATCTTGCCGCTCACCGTGCTCACGGCATCCGAGTCGATCAGCAAGCTGCCCAGCAACGAGCGCTCGGCATCCAGGTCCTGGGGCGGCAGTCGTTCGATCTCGGTCGTCACAGCGGCAACACCGTCCGTTCGCGGATCAATGGCGGCACGACATTAGCGACGCCTGAAACGACCCGCCATGGCTTCTCGTACGCAATCGAGGACTAGCGGCACGCCCCCACAATCCACAGCCAGGGGCCGGGAGATTCGTCAACCAAACTACCATACATAAGGCGAACACGCCCTTTATCGGCACTGAGTGCGGCGGTCCACGTTCCCCCGTCACTCCCGCGAAGGCCGGCATCCAGCCCGGTCGAACCGGCAGCCGCTCTGGGTGTCTGGTGTAGGGGCGGGTCTCAGACCCGCCCGTGCAGCTTGCTCGCTTGGTCGGATCGCCGTCCGGTCCCCTCTCCCTAGATGGGAGAGCAACTGTGTGGCCGGTGACGGGTTTAGCTGGCCATGGCGGGGTTCCAG
>JAPOYR010000005.1 GCA_026706485.1 Chloroflexota bacterium
CCGCGGCGCAGCTCGAGGACGAGGGGTGCTATCCGGTCCAGGGCAACCGCTGGAAGCGGGGGGCGGAGCTATATCTGCCGCTCTACCAGGGCCGGATGATTCACCAATTCGACCACCGAGCCAACTCGGTCAGGGTCAACCCTGAGAGCACCCACAACCCATACCTCAGCGAAGAGGTCAGCGAAGCTCAGCATGCCGACCCCGGTTTCCTGCCGCAGTCTCAGTACTGGGTGCCTGGCAAGGACGTTGAGTCAAACCTCCCCGAAACCACAGGCTACACACTCGGATTCCGAGACATCGCTCGCCCGACGGATGTTCGAACGGTGATCGCTTCAATAGTCCCGAGGGCCGGCTATGGCAACACGATTCCCCTCTTAGTCGACAGCTCTGAAGGAGCCTCTGCCCAGCTAGACGAGAAGTCGGCGCTCGACGCAGCGCAGCTGACTTTGCTGGTGGCCAACCTCAACACAGTTTGCCTTGACTTCGTCGCCCGACAGAAGGCTCAAGGCACACATCTCAACTGGTACATCGTCGAACAACTCCCCGTCATCGCATCCGACGCCTACGACCGCCGCTTCGGCGACGTCACCGCCGCCGACCTAGTGCGGGACCACGTGCTGCGGCTCACCTACACCGCCCACGACATGGAGCCCTTCGCCCGCGACCTCGGCTACGGCGGCGACCCGTTCATCTGGGACGAGGAAGACCGCCGCCACCTCCGCGCCCGGCTCGACGCGCTCTACCTCCACCTCTACGGCCTCGACCGCGCCGACGCCGCCTACGTCCTCGACACCTTCCCTATCGTCCGCAAGGAAGACAAAGGCCAATTCGACGACCAATACCGCACCAAAGACCTCATCCTCGCCTACATGAATGCCCTGGCAGCCGGGGAAACCGAGACCGTCGTGGCGGTGTAGGGCAACTACACGTGCCTAACGACTTGAGACATACGCCAGACACCGACGAACGCATAAGGCAACTGATCCATGTTGGCGCAGAGATTTTGGGAGGCACCGCCGGTAGTTTGGCTGAAACGGCAATTGGATTCCTCGTAGCTGGGCCTGCCGGGGCTGCGATCGGCGGCGCGGGCAGCACCGCGATTTCCATGGTTCTCCGGAGAGTCGGTGCCGATGTTACCGAGCGCCTGCTGAGCCCACGCGAGCAAGCACGAGTTGGCTTTGTGCTCACAAGCGCAGCTGCCGAGATTCACAGTCGAAATGAGCAGGGCGAGCCGCTTCGAACCGACGGGTTCTTCGATCCCGGGAATGGAGACCGATCGGATGCTGAAGAAGTCGCCGAGAGTGTGTTGCTAAGAAGCCAGCGGGAGCCTGAAGAGAAAAAGCTGCCTTACATGGCACATCTTCTGGCAAATATAGCATTCGATACAAAAGTCAATGCATACTTGGCACACCAAATCTCAAAGATTGCTGAGCAATTAACCTACCGCCAATTCTGCATATTGGGGCTTGCGACAATAAAGGACAGCTTTGAGCTCCGTATGGTCAACTATAGAGATCAGAATAGGTTCGCAAAAGAATTGCATCAAATATTATATGAATTCCAAGAGCTTCATTCCAAAGAGTATATTCACTTCGCTGAAAGCGACGGATTTGCAGGTGTTACAAACATTGTTCCCGGAAGAATCACACTTCAGGGACTTGGCAACGACATTTATACGCTGATGGGTCTCTCACTGATCCCACGCACTGATATAGCCCAAATCGCTGACCAGCTAGGATAGCCAGTAGCCTAAGCGGCGCGCCGTCTGGGTGACGCATCCACTGCCGGTCCCACGCGGCACACAGCGCGGGCCGCCGCACTCCCCCAAACCACCCAACATGTCACTCCGAGCGCAGCGACGAGTCTCGATTCCCGACCCCGACCGCGAGGTTGAACGCTCCAGATTCCTCACGTTCGTGCGGAATGACAATTGGGGCGCACGGCGTGGGCCGCCGGAGAGGCCATGGCCCGAGCCGGGCATATATATCAAAATTATCGATCTTAGGGTTTTCTTGTAACTCTCCTAATTTCAGTATAAACTGAGCTATGGACCCGATTCGCAATCCCTTTGCGCCGGGCGCCGGTACGCCGCCGCCGGAATTGGTCGGACGCGACGAGGTGCTACAGGCGGCGCATATCGCGCTGCAGCGCACCAGGTTCGGACGCCCGAGCAAGAGCCAGATCATGGTTGGGTTGCGGGGCGTGGGAAAGACCGTGCTGCTGGACCGCATTCGCGAGGAGGCCGAGGGCGCAGGCATTTTCGCCCTGCGGGTCGAGGCGCCCGAAGACCGCTCGCTGCCAGCCATGCTGGCGCCGTTGCTCCGAACCGCGTTGCTGCGGATCTCGACCCGCGAGGCGGCGCAAGCCTTGGCCCAACGCGCCCTGCGGGGACTTGCCGGGTTCGTCGGTGCCCTAAAGGTCAAGTATCAGGACATCACCGTGAGCTGGGAGCTGGAAACCGAACCGGGATTGGCGGACAACGGGGATTTGGAGATCGATCTGCCGGACTTGCTGGAGGCCGTGGGCGATGCCGCCAAGGCGGCCGACGGCTGCGTGGCGCTCTTCATCGATGAGATCCAATATGTGCCGGAGGATGAGCTTGCCGCGTTGATTACTGCCCTGCACCGCACGTCGCAGCGGCAGTTGCCCGTCACGATGATTGGGGCCGGCTTGCCGCAAGTGCGCGGCCGCATGGGCAAGGCCAAGTCGTATGCCGAACGGCTCTTCGAATTCCCCGACATCGGGCCGCTTTCACCGGAAGACGCCAAACGCGCCATCGCCAAACCCGCGCGCGACGAAAGCGTGGAGATCCAAGACCGCGCGCTCGACGCGATCGTTTCGCAAACCCACGGCTATCCCTACTTCCTCCAGGAGTGGGGGAAGCATCTGTGGGATGTCGCCGAGGCTTCGCCGGTTGCCGCATCGAGCGTGCACCTCGCCTCCGAGTTGGCCATTGCCGATCTGGACGCGAGTTTCTTCCTGGTCAGGTTCGACAGGCTTACGCCTTCGGAGAAACGGTACATGCGGGCGATGGCGGAGCTCGGCGCGGGACCGCATCGTTCGGGTGATATTGCCGACGTGCTGGACCGGCACGTGTCCTCGCTGGCTCCCACGCGCAGCCAGTTGATCAACAAAGGCATGATTTGGAGTCCCAGTCACGGCGACACCGCCTTTACGGTTCCGATGTTTGACGAATTCATGCGGCGCGTCATGCCAGGATCGACTTGGCAGGCCGCCTCGTAACCCAACCTGATCCGTACGCCCATACGGCCCGGATTCGGCCTGAGGAGCTCAGATCACTTCAAGTCTGCGAAGGTCGACGGTGCCCCATCCCACGCGACTTGCCGGTTTGCCGTTGGGTGATTTGGTCGCACCGGTCGGGTGGCAGGCGGGAGTCTGCCTCACGGCGGGTGAGGTGGAGGAAATGTCTGGACCGCATGAGCGTTCCCCCAGCCCAGCTGCTCTTTGGACTGCCCTACCGTATGAAACTCGTGGATCAGGTCGGCAGAGGCATCCGCCGCATTCGCGTCGTCTGTCTGCCCGAAGTGTCCCGACAGCGGCACTCGCCGTCGGGGATCCGACCTGAGGTTTTGCATTCGTTCTCTCGCCCAAATGTGCGTGATGCCCTCCTATCACTCCATGTGTGGCGTCTGGTCTTCGTCAACCGGGGCGACAGGAACCGGCTGGCTCCTGCTGAATCGGGGGCCACTCAGCCCGTCGCCTTCCGAAACATATGCTCGCCCGCAGATTGCCGCGGTCGTAGGCCGAAAAAGCCACCAACTCCCTCCGATTGGCCACCACCACCGAGCGCGCCGGCAAAGTTGCGATTGATCCCTGCCTTCATACTGGAGACTTGCTGAGCACAGTTCGCCTAACTGCTTGGCGTGTCAGTGGTTTGATCTATGGACTCAGGCACTTACCAGAATGCCCCAACGCGGTTCAGCAGCCGGCCACAGGTAGATTCTTCCGCCAAGCGTGTATGACTTACAGTTGCGACATGGCGCACTCAGCGGGAGGTGCAGCGTGGCGGAGCGAATCTACATTGAAGGCCCGGCAGGCGGGCTGGATGCGCTCAACGAGAAGGCCTTTGCGACCGAGGACGAGCTGCAGAAGTTGATCGCCGAGCATCCCGAGTTGCTCGACGGAGAGCGGATCACCCCGGGCGACCCCCGCCGCTGGATTGTCATCACGCGCGAAAAGGGTATCGCTGAAACCTCCGACGCTGGCGCTCGCTGGGCGCTTGATCTCCTGATAGTCGACCAGGAGGCCGTGCCGACGCTAGTCGAAGTCAAGCGAGGATCAAGCCCCGAGCTCCGCCGGACCGTCGTCGGGCAGATGCTGGAGTACGCCGCGCACGCCTCGCAAAGTTGGACTGGAGATGAGCTGCGTCAGTGTTTTGAGAAGACCAGCCACACGTTGGATCTCGACCATCACGACGAGCTTGCGAAGCTGCTGCAGGCGGACGGCGAGCCGGATGTCGAGGGCTTCTGGCAGCGATTAGTGACCAATCTCAGAGCCAAGAAGCTTCGGTTGATTTTCGTTGCCGACGATATTCCTGATCCGCTGGCACGGGTCGTGGAGTTACTCAATGAGCAACTACGCGACATCGAGGTGCTCGCGATCGAAGTCAAGCAGTTTCGCAGCCAGTCGGCCCGTACGCTCGTGCCGCGGGTCCTGGGCAGGACGGCTGCGCGCGTCGCCAGCGGACGCCGCGCAAACTTGACTCGAGAGGAGTTTCTGCAGCGGTTTTCTGATTTGGCCGAACGCGATGCTGTGAGCCGACTCTTTGGAGCAGCCGTGACAGCTGGCGCCGTGCTGGCGTGGGGGCCGAGCGGCGTGAGCATCCGGGGTCACTGCCCGGCCTGGACGCAGTCGGTTTCCGTGGCATGGCTGTTCCCACCCGATGTCTCGGGGTGGATGGGGCTTCAAGACATTACCTTTGGCGAAGGAATCTCCGATTACCACCCGGAGCTCGATGAGCGGCTAAGGGCAATCCTCAGGCGCTGGGTCAAAGCGTTCTCCAGCGACGATTTCTCGGTGATCGTATCCAAGAAAGGGATCCGCGGAGTGACCATCCGCTATGGCGATGCCGCTCGGCACATAGGGCCTCTTGAGAAACGCCTCACCAGTGTGCTTGCCGAGCTCGCGTCGCTTTAGTCGATGAGCCGGCAGACGGGCACCAAGATTGTCTCCTGGAACATCGCCCGCCGCAGTGAGCCCTGGAGGTGGCTGCTTGATATGGACGCGGACGTGGCGCTCTTGCAAGAGGCTGCGGAGCCCCCTGCAGAGGTCGCGTCACGGGTCGAGATCGACCCGGCGCCCTGGGATGTCTCCGGAGGCGACTGGGACTGGCGCACTGCGGTAGTCAGGCTATCGGACCGGGTCCGCGTGGATTGGATTAAGTCGGCGCCACTGACAGAGGCCGCGCGGGGTGAATTCGCAGTCAGTTGGCCCGGTACGCTGACCGCCGCCACGGTCACGCCGCCCGGCGGCGAGCCTTTCATCGTGGTTTCGATGTACGCCTGGTGGGAGAAACCCCACGCCTCAATCGGCGACTGGATCTTCTCGGACGCCGCAGCGCACCGCGTGATCTCCGACCTTTCCGGATTCATCGGCGATGAGCGCAACCACCGAGTTCTCGCTGCGGGAGACCTTAACAGTTTCCACGGTTATCACCCCCGTGGGTGGGCTTACTGGAAGGCCCGCTACCAAACGGTGTTCACGCGGATGGACGCGTTGGGCGTGTCACTGGTCGGACCACAGGTGCCGCATGGCCGGCAGGCCGACCCATGGCCAGATGAGTTGCCCAAGGGCAGCAAGAACGTGCCCACATTTCACTCAAATCGTCAGACGCCGGCGACTGCCACGCGTCAGCTGGACTACGTCTTCGCGTCGCGGGAGCTAGCCGAATCCGTGCGCGTACGCGCCTTGAACGAGCCTGAGCAGTGGGGGCCAAGCGACCACTGTAGTCTCGAAATAGAAGTGGCATGAAGTTGCATAGTCCGGGATCGCCATATCGACGCTGGCGCTACCCAGACCCCACCTATTCGTCGCTCCGCTGGCGCTGGCTGCGCTTGCCGCGCACCCGCAGGATCCCCGCCTCGAGATCCAGGTCGCCCAGCCGAATGTCGGCCAGCTCCGACGCCCGGATGCCGGTGTCGAAGAGCAGATAGAGCATCGCCCGTCCGCGCGCCCGCAAACTGGCCGGTCCCGTCAACGCGGCCACCAGCCCTTTGAACTCCTCCGGGGTCAGGGGCTCGATGGGCTTGGTCTTGGGGCGCAGGGGGCTAAACCGCGCCAGCACGTGCTCCTCGGTGTACTCCTCCCGGTCGAGCCAAGCGGCGAAGGTCCGCAGCACGCGGCCGTGCAGGTTGATGGTGTAGTCGCTCAGCCGTCCGCCGGCGCGGACGTTGTGATGGTGGGCGAAGCGCACGTGCTCGCCCATCAGGTGCGCCACATAGGCGCGGACTTGGAGCAGGGTGAAGTCGGCCAAGGTGGGCGCCGCACCGGTGGTCGCCCAGCGCAGGTACGACGCCAGGACCGAGCGATAGGTCTCGATGGTCGTCGGGGCTGCGCCTTCGACGCGCAGCGCCACCAGGTAGTGGTCGACGGCCGTGTGCAGCGGCAGTTCGTGAACGTTGGTCATGCCCAACATCGGAGGGCCTCCTCCCGCCCGCGGTCAAGCGACCGTGGGCGCAGTGGGCGCTCGGTGTGCCCGCCCGTGACCTGCCTGTCGCCTTCAGGGCTAGGGGCCTCCGCCAAGAGCTTTTCCGGTCGTCCCGGCCGCCGAACCTGTTATTCGGGCGGAGCCGCGCCGACCGACCCAGGCCCCAGACTTGAAGGGCTAGTGGCCTCGGGGCTTAGTACTAGCCACCACCCACAGCGAGGCGCATTGCCATATGCCCGGCGACACCGGTGGCGAGAAAGGGAGCAAATGGCAGCACTCTGTGGCACCCCGCTTTTGGCCTACACCACAGGAACACCGGCATGGCTGCGACGACTGCAATACCAATAGCGACCACTATGACCACCATCCCGGTACCAATTCCCAGAACGCCCGCGAGCTTGATATCTCCGAGCCCAACGGCGTCGCGCGCAACCAGCCGCGGAAGCGCAAGCAGCACCATTCCCAGGCCACTGCCCGCGAGTGCGTCCACCCACCAACCGCCGACTACCGCTAGCGCGCTGGTCGCGACCAGGCCGGTGACGATGAGCGTATTCGGGATTCGCCGCTCACGGATGTCGGTGATCGAGGCCAACAGCGCGACTCCGAGGGCGACCGAAAGCCCGATGAGCCCCGGATTCACCCAAAGAGTCCCTTGGCGATGCTCAGGAGCATGGGAACAAAGATGAGCAGCATGAACGCGGGCAAGAAAGAAATAGCGATCACGAGTTGGGCCTTGGCCTCCTGCGACGCCACCGCCGCGTCGACAGCATTCTGCCGCTGGGCCCGCAGTCCCACTTCGTGCTGATTCAGGACGGCCTCGAGCTCCGCACCTAGCCGGCGCGCCTGCTTGATCGCCAGCACGAAAGCCTCGAACTCGGGTGATCCCAATCGGTCGGACGCCTCTTGGAGGGCCACGGTCAGCGGTACCCCGAGGCCGTAAGCGGCCATCGTCCGCCGGATCTCACGGACCAGCTCGGTAGATGCCGCGTCCGACGCGTCGTCCTCCACCAGCATGTGCAGCGCACGCTCGACGCCCATCCCAGTGCTGATCAGTCCACGCAACTCGGCAATCACGTCCGGCACCTCGGCCAGGATCCGCTTGCGACGAGAGGCCTTGCGAGCGTCGATCACGATGGAGGGCGCCACGAAGGCCAGGAGCCCCGCGATTGGCGCGCCCACCATCATGGCCGGCACCCAAGGGATCAGAAGGGATAGCGCCGCGCCCACGCTCCCGCCAAACAACAGCTTCATGGCTACCACGGTCCGCGGCGTCACCCACGCCGACTCAATGCCTGCGTCACGGAGGTCCTGCGCGCTCACCAGGCGCTGATAGCGACCGATTCGCCGACCGACAACGTCGAGCATCGCGCCGATGTTGCCGGCCATACCCGCGGGTGACCGGTTCACGGCCTGCGAGTCGGACTCCGTCAAACGAATCACCCGGCGCTGGCGGGCTCCACCGAACAAGTCGGCGACCCAGCTGAGCGCGACGGATACCAGAATGCTCACGGCACCTGCAGCCGCCATCGCGGTAATCACTGCTGGGCCGCTCATGCTTGCGCTCGAGTGAAGCGGCGCCACAGGTACAGCCCGAGAAGTTCACACATCACGGCTCCGGGGAGCAGCACAAACTGCCCCAAGGGCTCGTCCATGACGGTGAACGACTCCGGGTTCGTCCCCCGCAGATACAGATGAATGACCGGGATCGCCACGGCAACCACGACAATCTGAATCCGCAGGCCGCGAGTCTTGGCCCGCAGGTCCTCGTGCGCGCGGAGGTTGGCCGCAACGGTGGCCTCGAGCCCTTCCAGCGCTGTGACCGCGCGTCGCCCCGCCACGCCGTGCTCGATGGCCCGTGCCAGCACGCGATAGGCCAGGCGCAGGTGGCGGCCCGGCGTCCGCGCAGCGACCGCAGCCAACGATCCATGGAGTGGGCGGTCCAACCTGAACCGATTGGCGACCCACGCCAGATCGTCTCGCACCTGCGGCGTCGCCACGCCCTCGGCGGCGGCCCGCAGCGCTTCCATGTAGGTGGCTCCCGCTCGCAGGTGGGCGCCCAGCAATCGCAGCAGGACGAGCGCCTCACGATCGGCGCGCGCCCGTGCCCGCACCACGGCAGTACGGAGTACCACCCAAGGAGCGATCGCCCCGACAATTGCACCCACCGGCACGAGCGGCGGAGCGACCAGTCCGCCGATGACCGCACCGACGACGAGCACTCCACCGTTGATGACCAGGAAGATCGGCGGCGTCATCGCCACTCCACCCTCATGCAGCTGGTCGGCAAGGCGGCCGAGGCGACGCTGGACCCAGCCGTGCATGGGTGAGTCGGAGGGCTGGCGGACCGGCATCAACGCCAGCGCGAAAACGACGACGCCGGCCGCAGCAAATCCGGCGGCGACGACGGCGAGATTCACAGCAGCACGCCCTGAAGCCGCAGCTTGCCCTGGACCTTGGGGCCCGGCTCATACCCGTCACTGGCCTGAAAGCCCACAACGTCGCCTGCCACGCGCTCCGCGCTGAATACCGGCCGCAGGTCATAGGTCCCGTCTGTCGCCATGCCCGCCAGCTCCATGACTTCGAGCACCGTGCGACGGCCATCGGCGAGCCGTCCCACATAGATCACCAGATCGAACGCGCGCGCAATGGGCTCGCGCAGCTCTCGCGCCGCGAAATCGCGGTACTCGCGGCGCACCAGCGTCTCGAGTCGTCCCAGGGCGTCGGCCGCCCCATTCGCATGAATGGTCGTCCCCGACCCGGCGTGGCCGGTGTTCAGTGCCTCCAGACACACATAGGCCTCGCGGGGGCTACGAATCTCGCCCACCACCAGTCGATCGGGCCGCATGCGCAGTGCGTTCGCCAGTAGGTCGGCGACCGACACCGTGCGGTCCTGATAGTCGACGGCCCGCTGACCATGGACGCACTGCAGGCGGACCGTGTGGCCCTGGTGGGGCTCCGCCAGCTCGGTAGTGTCCTCGATGATCACCACGCGTTCGGTCGGAGGCACCGCCGCAAGGAGGCTGGCCAGCAGCGTCGTCTTGCCCGCCCCCGTGGCACCGGCCACAAGCACGTTTAAGCGGGCGCGAACGGCGGTGGCCAGAAACGCCGCCATCGCTTCACTTAACCCGCCCGCGGTGACCCAGTCCTCAGGGGCCTCTTCGCTTCCGATACGACCTGAGGCTTCGCGTCGCTCCGACCGAAGCGCCAGCCGCACGCGCCGGTGCTTGCGAATGGAGAGGCAGGGTCCGCCCACCGGCGCGATCACCAGATTGGCCCGGCTGCCGTCGGCCATGCGGGCATCCACGCAAGGGCTCTCCAGCGACAGGTGCCGCCCCACCAGCGCCGCGATCTTCTCCATCAGCGCCGACAAGTGCTGGGCATTTCGAAACCGCACCGACGTCGGCTCCAGCCGCCCCCGGCGCTCCACCCACACCTCTGCCGGGCCGTTGACCAGCACGTCGGTGACGTCGGGGTCCGTCATCAGCAGTTGCAACGGTCCCAGCCCAGCAAGCTCGTCGCACAGGCCCTGAACCAAGTTCGGATCCGGAATCGCGCGCGGAAATGCCTCGGCGAGATGCGCATGGACAACCGTGCAGATGCGGTCGGTCCGGTCGGGCACGGGACTGAACGGGTCCAGTACCTGGGGGTCGAGTGTCTGTACCAGCCGCTCGCGCACTTGAGCCAGGAACGCTTCGTCCCTGAGTGTTCCGACCGTTGGCCTAGGGGGCTGGGGGCGGTCGGTCGTCGCAGCAACCGCTGCACTCATGGCCTGCCCTGCACGGTCTGATGCTGGCCAACGGAAGCGCTGCTGGTAGACACGTCAAGACGCTGACTGAGCACGAAGGTGCCAGTGGGAATCCGCGCCACGTACCGCGGCACGTCCGCCGCGGGCACCGCCAGCACGGCAGCGCCGATCCGGACGGAGGCTCGGCGGGCCAAGCTGTCGTCGTCCGCAGGGCCCTGCAGGACCTCGCCGCGGTCGCTGCGCAGCTCCACCAGTAGCACGCCGCGACCGAGCACCTCCACCTGCTGCGGCACCGATCCGGACAGCGTCCGGTCGGCGGCGGGATCGGGGCTTGCCACCAGAACATCGACGACTTGGGAGGGCGGCACCACACCGCCCAACGCTTGCGTGGCATCGACCGGGATCGCGATCAGGGCGTGACCTGGTGGGATCGACGCGGCATGCGCCAGCAACGCGGCGCGGCGCGAGTCCGCGAGCTGTCCAGACACGATGTACTGCCCGGCCGGAATCGGGCCGGTGGCAAAGGCGCCCACGGCCGCGTCGAGGGAGGTGAGCACGCCGGCCGGACGGGCCGCCGGATTGACCTCCCGCACGGAAAGGTCACCCGGCGAGAGCCGATCACCGACATCCAATGGCCGTGCTGCCGTGACCACCGGCGCCATTTGCATGCTCTGATAGACCAGCACGCCGGCGGCGAGACCCAGAAGCAGTCCGACGGCCAACAGCCAGTGCCGTTTCATCGGTCGTCCTCCCACGTCGTGGCGCCCTGGTAGCGCACAGTCACCGCAATCGATCCCTCGAGATCGAAGTCTCGTGTCGTGCCGTCGCCGTAGGTCACCCGGATGCGCGTCCGCAGGTGCAACTCGTACGGCCGGAGTTGGCCATCAACGACCGGCGTCACGTCGTTCCATTGCAGCCGGAGGGGCTCATCGGGTCCCCCGCTGGCGCCGGGCTGCGTCCCGCCGGGCCGGTCATTCGCCCCGCGAACGAGAGTCCATTGAGTGAGCGCCACGGTCGCCGCGGGATCCGTGGCCGGCGGCTCGACGTTCGCGCGGACCCAGAGATCGATCGGCGCACCGCGCAGCACCTCGATGGCCGAGAAGCCCTGGACGTTGCCGGTCAGCGCCGATCCCGCCACCACAGGCGCCACGCGAAGGGCGCCGACGGGCGGGTCGTAGGCCGGCCTCGGCGTTGGCGCCGGAGGCCGAGGAGTATTGGACGGCGTCGGCGACACACGCGGCGGCTGTGGAGTTTCCGGCATCGGCGTCGGCTGATCCGGACCACTGGACGGCTGTGGTTTCGGCCCCGGCCGGTTGGTCGGCGTAGGATCCGGTCCTGGATCACCGGGCGGTCTTGGGCCCGGTGGGTTCGTCGGCGTCGGATCCGTTAGCACGACCGTCGGCGTCGAAGTCACCGTCGGAGTCGGCGTCACCGTCACTGTCGGCGTCAGGCTGACGGTCGCCGTCGGCGTTGGAGAGGTCGTCACGCCCGTGGTGAATTGGACCCGATCGTCCTGGAAGAACACGATGCTCGTCGGGACAAAGCAGCCGTCCCGCTTGCGGTAATTCTGGTAGTAGGTGCCGGCCAGGAGTTCGCCGTTCGCGTCACGATTGCGGCCGTTGAAGGCGGCACCGTCGTAGGGGCTGCTTGCGCCCTTGGCGTAGCTGCCCAGATCGACGGCGTAGAGATCGTTGGGCCGGTCGTCGGTGACCGTCTCATAGAGAATGCCGTCCTCCGTCTCAGTTTCCTGCGTGCCCGCGTAGTAGTCGGTCACCTTGTAGATGCCGGACGGGATGGTGCAGGTCCCGCTGCCTGGTGGCACCGGCGTCGGCGAGGAGGTCGGCGTGGGGGATGCGGCCGGGCGTGGCGTAGCCGTGGGCCTGGGTGTGGGCGTCGGATGCGGGAGCGCCACCCAGCGGCGCCGCGTCTCGTAGTGCCCGGGCACCGTGACGACCTCTTCCGTCACGTGGTAGCCGTCGATCCAGCGACGCTCGGTCGTCCAGTAGCCCGGCACCCAGACCGTGACGACCTCTTCGCGTTGCACCTTGACCCAGCGACCGTGATCCTCCCAGCGCGAGGTGTCGACCCAGACCTCATAGCTCTCCCAGTGCGACGTATCGACCCAGACCGTGTAGGGCTGCGTGGCGTCGTCGTCCCAGAGCTCCACCCAATGGCCGCTCTCCACCCAGCGCCTGCGCTCGTCCCAGTAGCCGGAGTCCACCCACACCATGTGGGATTCCCATACGAGTTCCGAAACAATGTTGGTGCGGGTCTCGTATTGGCCCGGTACCCAGACGGTGTGGTCTTCCCACCGGCCCGGCACCCAGACCGTCCGGGTTTCGACAAACGGCTCTATCCAGACGGATTCGGTTTCCCAGTAGCCATGGTCCGCTCGCGCCTCGGCGGCGAGTCCGACTGCCAGAACCAGGCCGAGGACCGCCACCAGACACGAGGTCGCGCGCGGCATCGTCTAGGACGCCCTTCGGTTGACCGCAACCCCCGCCCAGAGCTGGTCGGACGCGCGCCCATCGAACACCAGACCCACGGCGATCTGCGTCACGCTCGGATCGGTCAAGAGGGATCGCGCCTCGTCGCCCATCAGCGTCGACACGTCGTCGAACTCGGTCCCGAGCCAGGCGGCCGGCGGGCCCACGGGCCAGAGCCGGACGGACCACCCACCGTCCTCCACCGCGCGGAGCTGACGGGCCTGCGGCCGGACCTGGTCCATCCCGCCCTGGCCCAGGGCATGCGCGATCAGGGTCCGCACGGCGCCGCGCCGCGCGTCGTCGACCGCGACCGCTGGCCGACCCAGCTGCTCGCGGATCCATGTCACCCAGTCGAGCAGCCGCTGCTCCTGGCGGACCAGTTCGTCCGGATCCGGCTGTACGACGGCCCTGGTGGGCGCGACGGGGTCCGCGTCACCGACCACGACGGCAATGGACGCATCGAATGGCGGCAGGACCGCATGCACCCGTGACTGGCCCGGCGTCCGCCCGGTGACCACGCCGGTCGGTTCGACTGACAGCACCTCGTCGTCAGTCGCAGACCAACGCACCGGGGCGTCCTCGCGGGACGTGCCATCCGCTAGGGCTGCAACGACCTTGAGTCCGATCCGCTCGCCGACGGCCAGCGTGACCGGCTCGTCCACGCCCGCGGCGATGGTCAGGGCGGTGACGGCGATCCCCGCGGACGGGGCTGGTGCCTCGTGGCCGGCGGGCGCGACCATAGCCGTCACCGGTGGCGCGACTTGGTCGGATGCCGACCCACTAGCGGAACCAAGCATCCAGCCGGTCAACGTACTCATCCCTACTGTCATGACGGTCATCGAGGCCACCAGCAGCAACGGCAACCGGACCGAGCGACCAGTGATCGACCGATATCGCGGACTTCGCATGGCATCAGCTCCTAGTCATGGCGCTGGCGGCTACCCGCAGCGCCTGGGTATTGGAGAGGCCCGCCAGCCGCAGGAGTCCGGTGCGCACCGGGACCTCGGCGCGGATGGACACGGTGGGGGCGGCGGCGGTGCGGTTGCGGATCGGATCAATTCCGCCTGGATTGGTCACGGCGATTTCGGCGGCCCCGGCCACTGCGGTGGCTGTGGTTCCCGCGATCTGCCGGTCCAGCGGTTGTAGGTTGAGCCGCAGGTATTCGCGGGCGACGCCAGCTGCCGTATCCGCCAGTCGCACCTTGCCCGTAGCCGCCAGATGGCCGGCGTCGATGTGCCCGGCGGCCACAACGGCGGCCTGTTCCAGGGCATCGACGAACCGCAACCGCTGGACCCTGATCGCGCCGATGTCGACCACGAGCGCCGCCACCAGCAGGGTCAGGCTGAGCAACGCCAGCGTCATGCCCGAGACGCCGCCGGACTCGTCGGCAAGGGCGGAACGCGACCACCGAGTCACCGGTTCACCTCGCCCCGGGTGGTGAAGTGCGAGCGGAGCGGCACTTCGAGTTCCAGCAGGAAGGGGATGCGAACGCGCTGCGTGCTTTGCATCTCGACCGTCACCGGCTCGCGCCAGTCCACGGTGGCGGGATGGATCGTGAGTTGCGCGTCGCCGGCCTCCAGCCCGGCGGCGGCCAGGTCTGCCGCCACCCGGGCGCGAAGAGCAGCGCTATCGCCGCCCTCCTGCGCTGCCTGGCGGGCCGCCGCCGCCGCCACGTGGTTCTGGGCCTGCCAGGCGCCCAGCAGCTGGGCGAAGGCAATGACGGCCAGCAGAACGGGCACGACGACGAGCATCGCCAGGACCGCCTCGGCGCCCACCGCTCCGTGCTCGGTACCCGGCGCGGCTCGGCGGCACCGAATCCACCACTGTGACCGGCGCACTTCCTAAAGCCCGGTCAGTTCCGTCAGGACGCCCTCGAGATAGGTCGATAGACCGTTGTTCCAGGCCACGATCGCCGCGCCGAAGATGGCCACGCCGATCCCGGCGATCACGATGTATTCGGTGGCGTTGCCGCGCTCGTCGGTGACGATGGCCCGGAGACCGGCCACCAGCCGGCCTTTGATCTGCACAAGCATTGGCGTTCCTCGCAGTCGTACGATGGACAGAGGTCGGCGAAGACCAAGGCCGCGAGCTTCGCGGCCGGTCCTCGCGGGTCGGATCCGGCGCCGGCGGGGTCGGCAACCACACCTTGTCCCCGCCGGCGCCTCAGTGATTCATGTCGGGCTGCCCTCCTCTAATTCGGCGCACGGCGGTCGCGCCGTGCGCAATACAGTCTGTCGGTGGTCACTGTTGGCAAACGCGGCCTCCCATACCGGGCCCAGCGGGTTGGCCAGGAACGCTGGCTCCCAGGCCACCGCAATCCGCAGCACGTGATTCATGTCCCCACCGCGGGCGTCCGCCAACTGGACCAGGGCGGCCTCGACGGCCTGGCGAAGGCTGACCACGCGCGAGCGGCGGTTCGTGGTGATGCGAAGTTCGGGAAAGACCGGGAATTCCGAGCGCCACGCGCCCGATTGCCAGAAGCCCGCGTACCGCCGCACTTTCTGTGCATAGCGGCGGAGCTCCTCCGTGCCGCGGTCAATCTCGAAGAAGAGCCAGTGGTCGCCGGCCGGGTTGCGTACCTGGGCGAGGCCGTCGGGGTTGATCACCTGCCACCGTCCGCTCGCCCGGTACCGCATCCGCAGGTGTGGATCGGAGTTCCAGCGCACGAGTTGATGGTCTTCGGTGGACTCCAGAACCTGCCAGAGAGCGATGAAGCAACGGTTCACCGACAGCTGGTGCCGCGTCCGCTGTGGCGTGAAGGTCTCGGGATCGCGGACGTATGGGATCTGGGCGCGCGGCGCGTCGTCGATGTGCTCCAGGGCGTCGGCACCCTTGGCCGACAGGCCGTACACGTAGCCGCCGCTGCCACCGCCCACGCCGCCGCAGGCCGACCGGGCCCGCACCACGAGGCCCTGCTGGTGGAGCGTCGTCAAGCAGCGCTGACAGGCTCGCCGGCTGACCGGGTGATAGAACACCTGATGCACTTGCGCAGCGTCCATGTAGCGGTGGGCCCGCAGCAGGCGCAGGACCTGGACCTGGCGGCGGGCCCAGATCATGGGGAGACCTGCGGAATCAGGATGATAGTTACGCGAGGCGACGGTGGGGGTTTTGTCAGAACATTAGTCAACGACCGGTAGTTCCCTTGATTCGATATGCTTCGGAATGTCGTGTTCACGACACGACGGTGTCGGGCGGCGAGCCGATGTAGCCGGCGATGTAGCGGGCGATGCCGGAACGGCCGTGTCGCCGCGGCTCGCGGAGCAGTCACGCCTGGTTCCTCGGATTGCCGGGCACGCCGCCGCTTGGCCGCGCAGCCAGATCGGCCAGACCGGGCGACTCGTCCGGCGAGTCGTCGGATCCATCGTTCGTTGCCGGGGCACCCTCGGACAGGTCGGCGGTGGATTCTCTAGGCTCTGCCTCGGTCTTGGTCAGCGAGCCGTAGCGCGCGGCCACGAGCTCGTCCAGATCCGTCCGCCGTTGCCCGAAGGTCGCACGGGCCTGTTCGCGAATGCGCGTCGCTCGTCCCGGGTCGCCCGGCGGGATCGGCGGCACTGTGGCCTCGAAGGGTCGGGCCGGCCGGTTGTCGACCAGCGTCTTCACCGCCATGTGATAGGCCGGCAGGTCGTCCAGCTCCGCCGGGGTCAAGGCCGGTGCCATCTCCATGGCGAAGTGCCGCGTCTGCTCCCGCAGGCCGCCGAACACCACGTGCGTGCGGGTGTTGAGCAGTACGCTGCTGATGATGCCGGCCAGCCGGGGCTGCCCGGGGTTCTGCGTGGCCACCGCCAGCCCCACGCCATAGCTGCGGGAGCGCTCGAAGAAGGCGCCCATGTCGCGTCCGGTGTCCAGGAACTCCTGGAACTCGTCGATGATCGCGAAGTAGGGCGCCCGATCACCGGCCGGCCGCCGTAGCACCGCCTGCCAAAAGTGCGTCACCAGGATGCTGCCCAGCAGGCGCGACCCGGCGGCGCCCAACGCGGTGTCCGCCTGGTCCAGATTGACCAGCACGATCTCGCCCCGCTGTAGCACCCCGTCCCAGCGCACCGCCGAGCGCGGTTGCACCAGGATGTTGCGCACCCGCGGGTCTTGCACCAGCATGGCCATCCGCCGCAGCGCGCCGCCGAACGTCATCTCGAATTGGCGGACCGAGATGCGATCGACCTGATTCCGCCAGTAGGAGCGCAGGAACGGGTCGCTGACGTTGGGCATCAGGCTCTCGCGCCATTCGCGGTCGATGAACAGCCGCTCTAGGTCGAGCATGGTCGGCTTGATCTGCGGATTGGCGGCCAGGGTGCGGAAGCCGTAGGCGAATGCCTGCGACATGGAGGTGCCCCAGAGAAAGTCCTCGCCGCGCACCAGCTCGCGCAGCAGCGAGTAGACGGCCATGGCCACGCGGTCTCCCTCATCCGCGTCGCGCACGTCGAGGGGGTTCAGGCCCACTGGCCAGTCGGTGTCTGCAAAGTCGAGCGCCACCACGTCCGCCTCACGGCCGGCGGGAACGGCGCCCAGGAGCGACCGCGCCAGGTCGCCCTTGGGATCCAACAGCAGGACGCCGTGGCCTCGCCGGATGGCCGACAGGGCGAACCAGAATAGGAACGTGCTCTTGCCCACGCCGGTGGGGCCGACCACGAACAGATGCTTCAGTGCGTCGGCAGGCTTCAATCCATACGTCGCGCCGGCGTGGCGGTCAGCCATCGGGCGTTTGTCCGACGAACAGGTCGGTGTCGACCGGCACCTGACCCCGGCGGGGGCTGTTGCGGATCCACACGCGCCGGCCGCGAAACCCGACGAGGTCGCCCCGAGGCCGGCCGGTCAGGGCGACGGCTTCTTCAACGCTGGCGGTGAATCTGGCGCCTTGCCAGACCTGTTGCTCCGCGACGGCGCGGAGGTGCGCGCGGCGACGCCACGGGCGCCGCGCTACCAGTCTGTTGAACGGGCCGGCGCACTCCTCGAAGACCGCGCGGACCAGCTTGAGGCGGGCGTGGGCACTCCGCCGGTCCGGTGCCCCAACGACGATGTGCACCTCGAGATCGATCAGGCGATCCCTAACCTTCGCCTCGGCCGCGCCGGCCCCGGCCAACTGTTCGCGCGTGGCGCCTCGCTCCGTCGGCGTATGCGAATCGCCGGAAAGCAAGAACGCGAGCATTTCGCGCAAGGCCCCGCCAGCGCCGCGGCTGAGGTCTCGCAGCACCTGACCTTGTCCCGGCCAACGGCCGGCGCGCAGGGACTGGACCGCAGCCCATCCCCACTGATGGGTCCTATCCTTGATGGGGCTGGCGACGGTTCGGATCACAACCAGTTCATCGGGCCCTAGCCCGTGGAACGCCAGGTCCAGCTGCGGAGCGCCCTCCAGGTCGTCCCACAGTGGCAGCACCCAGGACCGCTTCGGTCGGAGATAGGCGCCCACCAGATAGCGGTTCTGGCCCGTGGTCATGTCGTCGCCTCGGGCTGGGATTCGTGGATGGGATCGGGCGCATCGCGCCGCCCAGCGAGCGTCGCGAGCACTCGTGGCCACGAACTGCCAATTCGGCGGCGTTCGGCGGCGTCCAGGTGCTCGGCGTAGCCTCGCGCGGCCGTCTGGGTGCGCGAGAGCAGGCCCTCGAGGCGCCGACGCTCGTGGCGTGCCTTCGCAAGCTGCTGACGAAGGCGCTCAGTCTCGTGGCTGAGGTCGACGATCTGGCCTCGGGCTGCCGCGAGGTCGCGCTGGGCTTCCGCCGCGGTGTCGACGGCGGCCAGTCGCCGCTCGAGCAGCACCGCCAATCGGTCTCGCTCCTGCTCGACGGCTCGCAGGCGCCCCAGCTGTCGTGACACGGCACATCCGCCTTTCGTCGGTCAGCGGCCTGTAGGCCACCGCCGGACCGGGCGGCATCTCCGGCGCCCGGTTCAGCGGCGTATGGCAACCGTAGTGGCGCGGGAAACGGCCGGGAATCCAGGATTCCGTAAATCCACGCGGGAGAATTCAGTCGACCTTGGCAGTGAGATTTAACGGGCGGATGGGAAGCTCGTTCCACGGCTAGCCGGCATCTCTGACGAGCACCGGAATAAGGCCCCGGGCCCGAGCACCCAGGATCGCGACCTTGCCGGCGCACGGGCCGGAATCGTCAGACGCGAATTGGCCGCGTAGGGCCGGCACGTCTTCGCCACCGCGCGGTGGTGCGACCGTGCGATTTCAGGCCGAACCCATGTCGTCAGGTGGCCTCCTGGGCGCTTCCCGACCGGCTAGATGTACTGACCACAGAGCAACTGTGTTGGCGCGTCGAGGGTTAGGCCATAGTTGGGTCCCAGGTGGTCTGGGATTTGCAGAGCACGTTGCAGAGCACGAGCAGCTTGCGCATGCGGGCGACGAGGGCCACCTTGGGCGGCTTGCCGGCCGCGATGAGGCGCGAATAGCAGGCGCGCAGCGTGGGGTTGACGCGGGTGGCCGTCAGGGCGGCCATGTAGAGCGCGGCGCGAACCTGGGCGCGCCCGCCCCAGCAACGCCGCCGCCCGCGCCAGGCGCCGCTGTCGCGGTTGAAGGGCGCGACTCCGACGAGGGCAGCGACCTCCTGGCGGGTGCACGCGCCTAGTTCGGGCACTTCGGCTAGCAAGACGGCGCCAGCCACGGGCCCGATCCCGGGGATGCTCTGCAGCCAGGCGGCACGCGCGCGCAGCTCGGGCTCCGCCTGCACGAGGGCCGCCAACTGGCGGTCAACCTGCGCGAGGGCCGCGGTCAGCGCGGCGGCCACAGGGTCGTAGCCCAGGTCCAGGTGGGCGCGGTCGTGACGGCGCCGCTGCTGCTCGGCCGCACGGTCCGTGACCAGTTGGCGGCGACGACGACTGAGGAGTTGAAGGTCCTCGACGGCGGCGCTGGACTGGGGGCGCAGGGGCGGCCGGACCTCGGCCGCGAAGCGGTCCAGCACGCCGGCGTCCAGCCGATCGGTCTTGGCCAGAATGCCGTGGGCGCGGGCGAAGTCGCGCGTCTGGCGCGGATTGACGACGACGACTGGCAGGCCAGCGGCGCTCAGGGCGGCGACCACGGCCCGCTCGTAGCCACCGCTGGCTTCCAGCACGATGCGGGTCGGCCGCAGGGCCTCAAGCTGCCTTTGCAACCGCCGCCGCCGCCGCGTGCGCACGGGACCGTCCAGGTCGTTCCCGTAGGCTGTACGGCCACGTCCAACCGAGCCTTCGCCACATCGATCCCCACTGCTACGATCGCTGGTGCCGCCATTGAGTACCCTCCGGCAACGCTGGCCACGCGCCCCGCCTTGCCGATACGGGCTCGTGCTCACGGCCCCGGCAACTGTTCGGGCTCTGGGCCAGCGTGCGGGCCGGGACGACCCTGCTCTGTAGCGGTCTCTGACGACCAAGGTGTGATCGGTCTGTCCCGTCCCGTTCACTGTGACCTTGGTCAATCCACGGCGCCGGGAACATACAAGGTGTGAGACACGGCTGACGGGTGGGAGGCCGCCGAGGGAGCCGTGGGGCCGGCGCCGGCTAAACCACCGCAGCCAGCCGAGGAGCGCCCGCGTGCGGTGGGCGCTGGTGGGGTAGGCAAAGGCGTAGGCTCACTGGCGCAAGAAGATTTGGATGAAGCGTTCCGCCTTGCCGTTAGTGCGGGGCGTGTAGGGCCGGGTCCCCAGGTGCCGCAGCCCATGGGCTGCGCAGTGGCGGCGCCACGCGTGCGAGGCATAGGTCGCCGCTTTATCCGTCATCACCGCCTGGACGGGGGTCCCCTGGGCGCGGAACCAGGCCAGCGCCCGCTCCAGGAAGGCGAGTGCGTCGCCGCGGCGATCCGTCGGCCGCACTTCGGCGTAGGCCAGCCGGGAGTTGTCGTCGATAGCCACATGCACGTGCTGCCAGCCGGCGCGCGGGCTGCGCCGGATGCCGTCCTGGCGAATGCGCTTGCCGACGTGCCAGAACCGGGCCAGCTTCTTGGTGTCCAGGTGGAGCAGCTCGCCGGGGACGGCCCGTCCATAGCGCACGACCGGGGGCCGCGGGAGGCGGGGGCAGCGCGAGTGCCCCACCGTCGCAGCACCTTGTCCACCGTCGAGGCGGGGCGGCCCAGCAGCGCTCCGAGGATGACCGGCCCCACACCACTGCGCTGGCGCGCCGCCAGGATCTCCGCCTCGGCGTCCGGGCTCAGGCGCCGCGGCTGTCGCTTCGGTGTAGACGGGCGCTCCTGGAGCCCCGTCCACCCGTCCGCCTGGTAGCGCGCCCACCAGCGATAGCCCGTCGCGCGGGCGGCACCGCCCGCCAGGGCCGCGGCACCCGGGCTCAGGCCGGTCAGCATGGCCGTGACCGCCCGGCAGCGCGTTTCGAACGAGTAGCGCATTCGTCGGGGCCGTCCAGTCGCATCATCCATCGGAACCTCCGTTGGGACCTTGGTGTGTGATGACCCCAAGTCTCGATGGAGGTCCCGCTACTGTCAGGTGTCTCGCACGTGTGTAGTCACTACACCTAGTCGAGGTGATCAAAGAGCACGCGCAAGAGGAGATCTGGATCGACTCGCCGCTGATCGGCTACCGCAGCCTCGGAAACACGAATCGCGGGGAGATCGGCGAAGAGTTCATCCGCCGGTATCTCCGAGAGCATGGGATCGAAACCGGCAATGGCGGGCGAAAATCCAAGACCGACTTGCAGATCGGCGAGCGTCGATTTGAGGTCAAGACGGCGTCCTTGGGAGTGAATGGCACGTTTCAGCTCAACCACGTGCGCCTAGGTCGCCGGTACGACTTCCTGCTGTGTCTGGGCATTTTGCCGGCATGAGATCGTCTTTAACGTGTGGCGGAAGGGCGAGGTAGCCGACGAGCGGGCGGGGCGGCTGGTGCGCATGGCCGAGGGCCAGTCCGTGACCTACAAGCTCACCAAGAAGTTTGACCACATGCGGCCGATAGGCACGTTGCCCGGTGTCCTGCGCGACGCCCTGGACCTCCCGCAAGCCCGATGACCGCCAAGCGCAAGCGTGGCCGCCCGGTGGTCCACCCGCTCCCGCCGCACATTGACGCGAGCCCGGAGGAGATCGTCCGCGCGGTGCTGAGCGTGCCGCGCAAGCTCAAGTGGCGCTATCTCGAACGGCGGGACTAGCGGCAGTCACGGGCGGCGGCGGGTAAGTGAACCGCGCACGTGGGTACACACGTACATGATCCCCCTAATTTGACCTTGGGGCGGCGCTAGGACATGGCCAGCATCAACAGGCTCAGAACGATGGGCGCGCCCAGCAGCCCCCACACCCAGATCGGCGTCGGCTCGCGCTGAGGTGCCGGCACGGCCAGGGTCCACAACAGCCAGTGGCACAGCCACACGAGGACCAGAACCAGCAGCGTGCAGATCGAGGCGATGAGGTGCCCTAGGTGCGGAAACGTCTCCCTCTCCGTCAACCGAATCGAAGCCGAGCGACGATCAGTACTGCTGGATCGCCAGCAGGAACGCGCCGGCGCAGAACACGAGAAGCGCGAAGCTGAGAAAGTTGGCGAGGCTCGGCCCCCGCGCTGGCGGGGAATTCTGCGCCGCCCGCTGCATGGCCTTCTGCTGCTCGTCGATTGCCAGCCACGCTCTCTTCGTCGCCACGCGTGACGCCCATTTCGGGTGCTGCTCAATGTGACAGTCCCGGCAAAGCGTGATGAGGTTGTCTGGGTCCCACATCGGACCACCCTGGGTAACGGGCCGGATGTGGTGGGCTTGTAGGCGACCCTCGCGGGTGGGCGATTCGGCACAGATTTGGCAACGCCACCCCTCACGGCCCCTGACCGCATTCGACAGACGGCGCCAGCGGAGCGACGAATAGGTGGGGTCTGGGTAGCGCCAGCGTCGATATGGCGATCCCGGACTATGCAACTTCATGCCACTTCTATTTCGAGACTACAGTGGTCGCTTGGCCCCCACTGCTCAGGCTCGTTCAAGGCGCGTACGCGCACGGATTCGGCTAGCTCCCGCGACGCGAAGACGTAGTCCAGCTGACGCGTGGCAGTCGCCGGCGTCTGACGATTTGAGTGAAATGTGGGCACGTTCTTGCTGCCCTCGGGCAATTCATCCGGCCATGGGTCGGCCTGCCGACCATGCGGCGCCTGCGGGCCAACCAAAGGCAATCTCAACGTGTCCATTCGCTTGAACACCGTTTCGTAGCGAGCCGCCCAGTACGCACCGGCCGGCCCACCATAGCCATGAAGGATGTTCAAATCACCTGCGGCAAGAATGCGATGGTCGCGCTCTCCACCGATGAAGGCGGACAGGTGAGAGACGACGCGGTGCGCCGTGGCGTCCGAGAAGATCCAATTTCCAACCGTAGAGTGGGGATTCTCCCACCAGGCGTACATCGAAGCCACGATGAAAGGCTCGCCGCCCGGCGGCTTCACCGTGGCGGCGGTCAGCGTGCCGGGCCAGCTCACCCCGAAGTCGCCCCGCTCCGTCTCCGTCAGTGGAACTGAAGTGATCCAATCCACGCGGACCCGATTCGAGAGTTTGACTACGGCGGTGCGGCAGTTCCAGTTGCCTCCGGATATGTCCCAGGGCGCGGGATCAATCTAGACTCGTGACGCGACCTCCGAGGGGGGCTCCGCGGCCTCCTGCAAGAGCGCCACGTCCACGTCCATATTCACCAGCCAACGTCAAGATTCGTTCCGGCGGGCGATATTCCAAGAGACAATCTCGGTGCTTGTCGGCCCTCTCATCGGCTAAAGGGACGCTTATTCGGCAAGCACATTGGTGAGGCGCTCCTTGAGGCGCTCGTGTTTCGAAGCGAGGGGGACGGGACTATATCCGTGTGCGCCCCAAGGGCAAGGCTCACCCGCTGCCGCACGTTATCGTTCAGGCCAGAGAGTAGCCCGCTCCCCACCCGTCGCACGTCACTGCCACAGAGTCTCAGCACGGGGTGTACCAGGTGGTCGCCTGCGTCGCTCACCAGCGTGAAGTTCGCACAGTGCCACTCGGATCCAAAGTTTGAGTACTCGGTGATCGAGAACGTGTCTACCATTGCCAACTGGCGTGCCAGTAGCTCGGCAACGTCGTCCGGTGCATGGAGCGCCCGTTCGCCTCAGGCCTCATCCCAGGTCATCGCGACACCCGTCGCGCCGTCGAATCCAACCGAAACCTGAATTTGGCCTTGCGCGTCACCGACGAAAAGCTGGTCGCTCCCAATAGCCCTCGTGGTGTCTGGTGTCCGGTAGATCATGCCAAAGGACTGTCGCTCAACCATGCACGCCACGGTGATCGACGCACCGTTCGCCGCATGATGCTCCGCATACACGACCGGCAACTCCTAGTCCATACGCGGTTTGTACTGCCAGGCAGACCACATCGGCATCACGCGTGGTGCGGCCAACGCGCCAGACTGCCACTGTTCCACGCACGGCCAGATTCACGGCTGCCATGCCGTGGCCAGTAACGTGGCGATGGCAACGAATAGCGTCGCCCAAGCGACCGAGTAGCGGATGCGGCGCGATTCTGTTGCGTTCGGCGCGCCGCCGTATGGTGCGCCCAAGGTTCAGTCCTTGTGGACGCGTCCTTCCTCATGCCTATAGCAGCCTAATTCCCTACCTAGGTTGCACGACTACCCGCACCGAACGGGGCGCTAGGGTACGCCCCTGGTGGCCTATTTGAATTTCACGCGTCGGAACGTCTTCCAATGATCAAACTGCCCACTATCAAACTGTTCGAGATCCAGTCTCTGACACTCCGGACATCGCCGGTCACCCAGCAGCAACGCACTCCGCACGATGTACGTGCCGATGGGCCATGCGGGACAGTCAGCCCGCCAGTGGGCCAGCCCGCCGCGAGACTTCCGCAGGCGATAGCGACGGCCCCTCATGCCGTCGCGCAGGCGCTCAGTATCGGTGAGAGCGTTACGTCCCCCACTAACCCGAGGGCAAAGACGATCGGCAGCGCCACAGCATCATGTTGTTTCCCCGAGTGCTAGCGACGCCCTTTGCCCAGCAACTCGTCTATAGCGTCCGGGCTATTCCATTCGGCGACCACAGCAAAGATGATGATGATCAGACAGCAAGCCGTGAGAGCCACGAGGACGACTCCGAGGTCGGTGATGCTCTCGATCCCGGAGCCTCCATGAATGGCCGCGTCCGGGCATTCATCGTACCGCGTATCTCATGGGGCGCTCCACCCCGATCAGAAACTCACCCACAGGCGAGCGGGCTTTGGCCTAACTCGAAGTCGACGTACTGGCCCTGCACCCAACCGCCGCCCCGAAGCTCCCACCAAGTCTCACCGCCGACAATCCTCTCTTCGCCGGTCATTCGTAGGCGCGATCCGGATGGCGCGACGAAAGCCACCTCACCTTCACCCCCCGGTTCCGTGCGCACGTTCAGGCCGCCCCCTGGCACCACAACGGCAGTCATCAGAGTGGTCGGGGATTCGAAAGACAACACCGAATTCGCGAGCTTGGATCCAGGCAGCGACTCCGAAACCTGACGCATGAGAAGTGCCGCGCTGACCGTTAGCCACACGAATGCGCCGGTGGCGACGAGCCCCATGCCTAGCCAAGCGCGCCGTTCGATTTCGGTGCTCATGCGCTGCCCCGTTCCAAGGGGGGCCGACAGCAACGGCTCACCCCACGATGCCGGCGCTAGCCACGGCCGTACCTGCCAGCCAAATCCCGACGACCATCAGGACTGTCGCTGCTATGAGCATTCGTTTCATGGTGGATCTCCTATCTGGTGCGCTAGCGCAGCTTCAACTCCCCAAGGCGTTCAAACTCCACCCACCAGGCGACGTTGTCCGGTAGGTCCGAGATATGGACCACCACCTCACCGGGGGTAAAGACGGCCATCCGTTCACCCACCTCCTTGGCACTGTCCCTGTCGGCAGCGACGTAGATGTGGTTCCACGAGCGCACCGACCACCAGGTACCCCCCGAGCCGGTACGGCTGTCTATGTTGGCGGTTGGGATGGTGCCAACCGTCGGCGGATCGTAGTCGTCGAAATGCACGGTCACCACCCACAGCCCTTCGGTCACCAGTTTGAGGGGGGGCTGGCGCCGAACCCACCCCGTTGACCGTGACAAACTCCTGGAGGGTATCCGGCGCTGCCATCGACCCGTCGGCGGGAACCGTCCGCAAAATTTCTGAGGTCACCATGCGCCCGGACAGGTCTGCCTGCATAGCGTTTGAGATAAAGGTGTTCCAGTCGTTGGTTCGCCGGTAGTCGAGCACACCGACCACCGCCAGCGCGACCAGGGCTCCGGCGACCACCACGGCGGTCAGTCGGAACACCACACGGTCAAGGCGACCTGTTGGGCTCATGGCTCACTCTCTTCGGTTGGCATACACCGGGCCGCTGGGTAGCCGCTCCCAGCGGCCCGGTCGCGTCAGTTACGTGGGCAGCCAATCATCGGGTACCTAGCAGAACGACTTGGCCCCCGTCGTGACCTTCGGGCTCCCTTTGTTCCCGTTGCCGTACTGCTTCTTCTGGATGTAGCTGTTGAAGCGAATGCAGACGGCCTCCGGGTCCTCGGTGCCAATCCAGTACTGCTGTTCCTGGATGCGGACGTGGGACTTGTCCTGGTAGTGGCTCTGCCCATAGCCGCCACTGACCGTCCAGATGTCCTGAGGGGTTCCGACCCGCGTCATGAAGATCAGACCCTCGAACCACCAGTGGAAGCTCCCCCATACCTGGATCTTAATCTCCTTGGGCGTCGCCACGATGTTGGTGCCGTCGTAGCACCACTTCGTGCGCGTGTGGTGCACATCGTTGCCCGTCGCCTCGTTTTGGGTGCAGGGATTGTCGCTCGACAGGGCAACATCGCCCGCCAGTTGGCCGGGGCCACCCTCTGGCGCCGGAATCGTCCTTTCAATGACCGCCAGATCCGGCGTGGGGCCGAAGGCTGGGAACCCGCCACCGATGCTGACCGGTCCGCGAATCTCCAAGCGACGCAGGAGTTCAGACCCAACTGCTGGCGCGTCTCGGGCCACATCGCGTTCCAGGTCTGGCGAATGACATCCTCCGACACGGCATCGCCTACCCGAACGGACTCACCCGCTGGCACGACAAAGGTTGGCGGCTCACTGCCAGGAGGCGTCTGCGCGCTCGCCGCCGGGGCGGGGACCAGCGTGACCAGACAGGCCAGGAGGAGCACCGCCCCGAGACTTCGGTGTCCGACACGGCTCAGGTGAATCCGACACGGCTCAGGTGAACGAAGCGAGACATGGCTGTCTCCTTCCTCTGAGCGAGCGCCCTTGCTCACCTGCCGGCACCTTACTGCCGCCCTAGGGGGCTGTCAATGATTTCTGGACAGCTACGCATCCGCCCATCTACGCTGCGCCGCCAGGCTGGCCGGTGAAGTCGTATTCGTCTCCTAGGTCCCAGTCTCTGGACGCAGTCGTCGCCACCGGCCGCCCTACTTCGTTTCAGTCTTGACCGCTACCGATCGGTGGGTGCTAGCGCCGCCCTCTGCCCGGGAACTCGTCTATTGCGTCCGGGCTACTCCATTCGGCGACCACGGCAAAGATGATGATCAGACAGCACGCCGTGAAAGCCACGACGCCAATCCCGAGGTCTGTGATGCTCTCGATTCCGGAGCTTCCACAAGTGGCTGCGTCCCGGCATCCATCTTGCCGCGTGGTGCGTCGGACCGCGGCTCACCCGACGATGCCGGCGCTGGCCACGGCTGTAGCTGCCAACCACATCCCGGCAATCATTAGAACCGTTGCTGCGACAAGCCGTCGTTTCATTGTGGATCTCCTATCTGCTGCGCTAGCGTAGCTTCAATTCGCCGAGGCGCTCGGACTCGACCACCCACTGCACGTCGTCGGGTAGGTCGGAGAAATGCACCACCACCTCGCCGGGTGTGAATACGGCCATCCGACCCGTCTGCTCCGCCACCATTGCCCTGTCAGCGGTGACGTAGATGTGATTCCACCGGCGCCCCGACCACGATGCCCCCCTCTACCGGCGACGCTATTGAGGTTCACGCGCGGGATGTTGCCAACCTGCGGCGGTTCGTAGCCGAGAAAGTCGACCTAAACGACCCACAGACCCGCCGACAGCAACTCGATGGGCTCCGTGCGCTCCGAGCCGACACCGGCGACGTGTATCAACTCCTGAGTGACGGAGGTAGTCGATTCCGTGAAGCCGTCAGGGAGCTCGCGCACGGGCACGTCATAGACCGGGACTTCCCGGATAGTCTCAGACGTCACGATGTTGCTGGTCTCTTCCATGATGGCGATAGTCTGCCGACGCGCTATCTCCCATGAAACGGCGATCCACATGACCGCCGCCGTCTGGAGGACGACGAGAACCAGCACGGTGGCCGCGAGGTACTTCATCGAACCCTCCAGTCAATGCCGCCGGGCCGGTGGGCAAATGCCCACCGGCCCGGCGCTGCGCTATCTGTAGGCCGCGCTTACACCACCGCGGCTGATGGGATCACAGCGAACGACCTTCGCCGCGGGCGGATGCGTTCCCGTTGCCGTACTGCGTTTTGTAAATCGTGAGTTCATGGGTGTCTGCGCAATTCTCTATGGAACCACTCCCAATTTTGATCACGACGCAATTGCGCAGGGTGGCTTTCGCCTTGTCTTTGTGCTTCGTTTTTCCCACGCCGCCATCCGTCCTTTTGATAGAGCGGCTGTGCGTCCACCACGTGCTTGTCCATTGTTCACCGTTTTGCGTCCACCTCGCCGTGTACGGTCGTCCCGCCGGTCGAGCGCTTGATCCCGCCGGTGATGTACTCACCGTCGTAACACCAGCGGGTGCTTGACTTGAACGTCTTGTTTTCCATGTAGGCGTTGTGCGTCGCACATTCGGGCTCATCACCATTCATGAGATGTGAGGCGCCGGATTTCGGTTCTACGACGACTTCAGACTCGACCTCGAGTTCTCCACTAAATCGTGCACTGATCTTGCGCCGGAATTCTTGAATCCGGTCAAACGCGTCGAGGATTTGTTGATCGGTCATTCGAACTGGGTCTGGCCCACGAAGTGTCAGCTCTGCGGTCCCGCTGCCGGTTTGGATACGGACGATTTCACTATCTGGGCCGGTTTTGGTGCGCTGCAACTCTGGATTGGCAGCAAGCACGCCCGACGCGGCCATCGCCAGACAGGCCAAGAGGAGCACCACCCCGAGACTGCGGCGACCAACACGACCCAAGCGTGTGAAGCGAGACATTGGTGTCTCCTTCCTCTAGGCAGTCACGTCATTGATTGGCTGCCTACCGGGATCGTACTGCGGCCCTAGGGGCTGTCAACAATTTCTGGACAGCTACGCCACCGCCCATCTACGCTGCGCCGCCAGGGCAGTCGGTGAAGTCGGAAACGTCTACGAGACCCCACTCATTGGACGCCCATCGTCTCCCGCCGGCCGCCCTACTCTGGACGCGCGTTCGTGGCCTTACACCGGCTGCAGTTGACTTCCCAGGGGCGCGTGATCTTGATCGCCAACACGCGCCGGCAGCGCCAGCAGCGCGGCTTCTCGTCGGTGATGGGTCGCGTCGGTGCCTTGACGGTCATGCGGCCAGGCCAGCAGCTTCGGGAATCACGGGCTCGGCGACGCAGCGGCACTGGATTGGCTGACCGGGATGCCCTTCCGCCGGCGGCTCATCCCAGCGCTGCGTCGTGCCGTTCAGGGTGGCGTGCGCCGGACGCACGCGCTCGTCTTGCGCGGTGCGCCGCACGTACTGCTCGATGCCGAGCTGCTCGTGCCGCGCCTTGGTCAGATTGCCGATCGCCTTGTTCGTCTGGTCGCGTGTGATGCGGCGCAAGTTATAGCCCGCGCTCTGGCCCTTCTCACGCACGACGCGCCGCAGATCCTCCTGGTTGAACGGCTCGGTGCTGAACGCCACGTCGATTTCCACGCGCAGGTCGTCCATCAGGCGTCTGGGAACCGTGTGGATCAGGTTCAGGTTCACGTTCTCGCGCCGCTAGGAGTCCATGAGCGGGCGGATCGCATCGTCGTTGAGCACGACGGACCGGATATCGACGCCCAGCGCCGCCCGGAACGTCTGAATCAGCTTGCGGCGGTGGTAGCCCTCGATACGCCGCGCCTGCTTGTTGATCTCCCGCTCTACGGGGCCTATCGCTCGGGTCGTCAGGATGGGCGTGGCATCGAGCGTGTCGATGGCGTCGGCGACGGCGACGGCGAGACTGAGACCACGCCGAATGCGATTGAGCAGCGGGCGCAGCAGCACGCGGCGGATCGCTCGCTCGTACTCCCGCTCGTCGCCCTTGCGCGGGTGGATGGGTTCGACGTCCGCCTTGGCAACGCGGCGTGGACGCTCGGTAAGTCTCGCCGCATAGCGCTCGACCATGAAGTCGATCTGCGCGCCCGTCATCACGACACCCCGCGGCGTCTCGGCCCTGCGGCGCAGCATATTCCAGATGCCGTGCGGGATGCGGCGGTGCCCACCCTACCGCGGGCGCCGCGACTCAGCCGCTAACCGGTCGGGGCCCCACACGGGATAGGCCAAGGACATCGCCAGGATGTGCTGTTCCAGCCACGGCGGCGTCCGTCGTGGCGACTGGAGCGGGCGACGCTGGCGTGGGCGCAGGGCGTCCAAACCCCAGCGCCGCCCGGCTTCCGCCAACGATAGTAGGTCGAAGAGGGCACGCCCAAGGTCCGACAGGCTGCCCCGACATTGCCCAACTTGTCGACAAGGCCGAACAGCCGTAGCCGGAACCGGTGGAGTACGTCATCACGGGTCGTGAGCGATGCCTCGCTTCCATCTCATCGTTTGATCCCGACCAGATAAAGCGGGCACCACTCTCTGGCGTCAGCCCAATCCGCTGCCAGGTGTCGCGTCTCTTTGGGAAGAGGACAGCCTAGACGCCGGTTGAGGCGCGACGGCCCTGCCGCCATTCACGGTCTCACACGCCCCGCCCGGGTACGCCTGCCCATTCTGCGCCGTTGCAGCCGGCGCCGAGCCCGAGTTCAGCGCCTAGCGTGACGCTCAGGTCATGGTGCGGATCTCAAAGCACCGCAGCCTCCTGAGCCCGGATAGCCCCGGTAACGACCTGGTGATCCCGCTGGCCCACCACGAGAACATCTATGCGCTCCCCGACGACCTGGCAGCGCGCGTCGCCCACGTCGCGCGGCGCGTCGCCATGGCCATGCGTCGTGGCTATCCCTGCGATGGCGTGACCGTGCGTCAAAACAACGAGCCGGCCGGCGGCCAGGACGTCTGGCACCTGCATACGCACGTGATTCCGCGACACGCGGACATCGGCTCGGCCGAATCGCGCGTCGTGCGCCCGGACGACGCCGAGCGCAGGCGCTCCGCGTAGCGCCTGCGCAAGAGCCTCGCCGCCCTCGACGACACCCCAGACCTACCCTGAGGCCTGGTCCGCCCGAGCGATCGTGGTCGCCGGATCCGCGACCACGACAGCGGGCGTGTCGTCATGAGGATCGTAACGTCGCTGGCGGTTGGAATGCTCAGCTATTCACGCGATATGGAGACGTTGGACGATGTTCCGCTAACTGCTGTAACTCTCAACTGACTGCTGGTATGCTGCATGCTGAGGAATGTACGGAAGACGTTCGTTCCTCAGGCGCGGCCTGGGGCTGCTGGCGGGAGGCGCGGCAGGGGCACTGGTAGGGGGGCTGGCCACCGCATCGGCGCAGAGCGGGCCGGATGGCGCGCCCGACACGCTTCATCCTCCCGCGGACCCCGATCCTTTTCAGCTACCGCCGTCCGTCCGCCAATTCATCTGCGAGGCTTCCGAACCGAACCCCAGCGCATGCGGTTGGTGGTCGCGATCTGATCCGCCCACGGCGCCCGAACCGGAGTCGGTGCTGCAGACCCGGCCGATGCTCACGGTCTACGGCCGCAGTTTCGGCGTGGCCCCGATTCTCGGCAAGCTTGGGGCGCTCAACTCGTTCGATGACCTGGAACGCCACGTGGCGCCCTGGGTCGGCGCGATGTCGGAACTCGCCGAGGCGCCCGTCACGGTGGCGCCACACTTGATCTACGGGCTGGCGCGCCCCTGCCACAGCTCCGACGACACCTGCATGATCTTCCTCGACGCGTCGGGCGTGGATTTGGTCGAGGAGTACATCAAACCGGCGGCGGATCGCGACATGGCCGTGATCCTCGACAGCCAGATCGGCCGCCTCTCGCCGACCTATTTCATCCGGCGAATGATGGACGCCGGCTTGTTGGCGTATCCCAACGTGCACGTGGCGCTCGATCCCGAGTTCGCCACACGGCCGGACCAGAACATGCCGGGGCACCCGATCGGCACCCTCTCTGCCACCAGCATCAACCAGGTCCAGGCCCTCCTGGCCAGGTACGTGCGCGAGGAGGGCTTGTCGCACAAGAAGGTGCTCATCGTGCACCAGTTCGTCGACGACATCACGGATTCCTGGTCGATGGTTCCGGGTAAGCAGAACATCGAGATCTACCCCGAAGTCGAGCTGGTCTTCGACGCCGACGGCTTCGGCAGTCCGGCCGCGAAAGTGCACAAATACAACGCCATCACCAGCCCGACGGCCTACCCCCAAATTGAATGGCGCGGCATCAAGATCTTTCAGCACAACTCGCGCGCCCCCTGGGCGTCGGACACGCCGGTCATGACGCCGCGCCAGATTTATGGCCTCGATCCCACATCCAACGGCTGGCGCATGTGGGCGCCGCCGCACCTGGTCGTGGTGGCCTAGGCAGTCCTCTTCCCGAGATGTCGCGACGGGTGGGGCGAATCTCGACGACCTCTGCGCCCACACTTTGGCAACCCCAAGGACTTCGGCCGGAGTGCAGCCGTTAGTGCGGCGTCCGGTGTGCGCACGGTCGTGGTAGTAGTACTGGAAATACTGCGCCAGATCCCGGTGAAGGGCCGTGACGCGGTGGGATCAAGGCACGGGCGAACGTGGGGCGGTAGCACTCCGCGAGGATGGCTTGGTGGACGCGCCCAACGCAGCCGTTGCTCCGGGGCCGGCCCGCGCGGATCCGCGTGTGCCGCATGCCGGCGTGAGCGAGGGCCTGCCGGAAGGTGGCGCTATTGAACTCGCTGGCGTTGTCGGTGCTGACGCGCTGGAGCGGCCAGCCATGGCGGGCTGAGTCGGCGGCGACCTGCTGGGCTAAGGCGGCGGTGTGGCAGGCCGCAGAATTGCGCGAGGTGTTGTGGATGGTGGCCCAGGTATAGCTCGTGCGGATCCATGGACGCACACGCCAGGCACCGGGAGCGAAACCCTCAATCTGCGCTCAGCCACCCCAGCACCACAAGCCCCCGCGATCATTGAGTCTGTCATGGCAATCTCGGACACTACCGTAGCGCTTGATCATCCAATGGCATCCTGACAAAATCAGAATCGTTGGCAGTCACATTGACCTTAATATTCCGAGTAGCTCAGCTGGAGCAGTGCCGTGAACAATAAGCAGCACAATGTGGTGGGTATCATCTACAATCGAGAGCACACGCATTACCTGTATGGTGCCTTCCACATAGTCCGCGGGGAATCACCGCATCAGTGGACAACGAATCCTTTTGTCGTTTCCAAGCACACGGCGACAGGCGAAGTGTTTGTATACGGTAGCGTCCTCCATATGTTGCTTAAGGTCCTCCTAACGATCGAGAGGCTGAAAGAATTCTCAAGTCGTGCCGATGCCGTACTTGCGCGAGCGGGCTTGCCAACAAAGGAGCGACCTCTGCCAGTTGGTACTCCCGTAGCCGATCACATCATGGATGACCAGGAGGAATTGATTGAAGAGGTGATCCTAGTGACTTCAGTGCGCGTTCGCACCCAATCCGAAGTATTCCCGGACCGATTGGTGCCGAACACTGTGCCAGTCTATGGCTACGATGGTGCGATTGTAGACTCGATTCAGATTCGGCACATTGGAAACTTTCTCGCACACAACCGGTACATCTGTGTACGTGGCGAGCATATTGTTGATCTCTACTCCGACGAAAGAATCTTGAGTGGCATCGGCCAAATCGGGCTGAAGCTGAACTTCCTGGAATACATCACTCAGATCGAAACGGACGTGCGGAGTATTACGGTCAAAAACTTGTTGGCTTACTTGCACTGTAAACTGGAGCAGCTGTCCTCATCTTCGGGGAACAAGGAGATGGTTGACCTTCATCAAAACCTCTACACCCTGGGCGGTCTCGTAGGCCGTCAATCTGATTCCATTGTCCCTGGCCCGCTGCAGACAATCCTCAGCCGGGCAGCAGCAAACTACTTGGAGCGCAAGTACCCAAATGAACCTCCGGAGGATGAAGACCGCCAACGTGTCATTATGAAGTGCACCACGCCAAGGTTCGGCTGGGTGCCTGACTTGGATGAGCAGCGGATTCTGGTTTCTTTGTTTGTGAACGATGATCCTGAAACGCTCATCATGGATTGGGGAGAGTTCTTCCGGGAAATGGAAGCGGCTTACGGTGAGGTCACGTTGCTTGAGGCAGCTGGGTTTCCCACTCCTAGTCACGAGGAGTAGAGGGTGTGGGAGAAGCGGCCCACCGCACGAAGTACGGGTAGTGGGTCACTCTGATGTTGCACTGCGGTATGGTGACCAGTGGTCCGCTGG